>JAISRQ010000025.1 GCA_031273545.1 Holosporales bacterium | reverse complement strand
GTACAGCTATTCGCTAAATCCCATGTGAACTGGCCATCAATAGCCCCAGGACGTTCATAGTCGGACTCTGTGCTACAAGACATGTAGCTCTCCCCACTAGTAAAAACGCTTCCAATTGCAAAGAGCAAAACCTTACTAATATTTTTCATAAACCCCCTCTGTAAAAAAAACAACTAACACTGCACAATCTCCTCAAACCACGATGGATGACTTCGATCTCACAAGTATTTTCCTTCCACATGTTCAGTATTGCAGATTCTAATTCGGCCTGCAAATACTCCCCCTCAATTAATTATGCAATATTTAAGATTTAAAAGTATCGGTCTGTATAACGTATATAGAATGTATGTATTCGTCCACAAAGGGTATGGACCAGAAACTGAAGGACCCTAGGAGTTTGCCCGCTTCGAAAATCCGCAATCTTTTGGGAAGTACGAACAAATCTGGTTAGCATAATTATTTTTTTACGCTACAATATAATATATGGAGACATTTGAAAGAAGACAAAAACATGAGATTAGTACGATTAGTATGCTTGCTTAGTATCACTACATTTCCGTCCAATGTATTCAGTATGTTCGCTCGACAAGGAGAAATTCCTAGAAATAACGTATTTGAGAAAGGAAAAGACATATTTGAAGAGGAAAACCCGCCGATTGATTCGAGCATGTCAGTTACAGAACAAAGATCTTTGTATTTCAAAAGAGAGAGGGAAAAGTGTCAGAAGTTTATCGTCACAGTTACGCCTTCACTGAACAAGGAGAAAAAGGACATTTACCTGGCAGCCAAAAGGATTCAGAAAGACAATAGGATTTTGTCGATGACCCTGCCCGATTTAAAAACGTTTGACAATGAAAATGGTACACAATACCACCGCGACTTATCGGAAGCAGTTGATCTTGTGAAAAATTACATACCAGACTGGAATGATGTGACGAATACTGTTGATGATTTATTTGTAAGACTTGACGATATATTTAATGCTTCAAAATTTTGGTGCAGGATAGTGGACAACAATGGGCGATATGGAAGATACCACGCGCAAATCAAAGATGTATCGCGTATTTTTTGTAACCCAGAGACCCTAATCAAAGCGTTCGGAAGTCTTTATTCTGCATTGACTATGGTTACGTACGTGTCTCAAATCGTCAATAGCGTAACAGGAAGTATGGCAAAGACACCTACAATTGACAAAAGTCAAGACTCGACTGCTCCTCTCGCAGAGGTGAAGGCGTCGTTAAATAATCGTTTAGAAGGCCTTCTCTTGCAAGCCAAAGAGTTTTGTCGAGTTACAGAGGAAGAGAGGTTGCACGCTCTGACATTATACACTCAAGCAACGGTGTCTATGCGGACCGAATCCTCTGCAGGACAGAGTCCGCTGGAGACACCTGATGGTGGAGGCTGGGATGGAATGAATATTCACCCTACGTTACAAGCAGTATCTAAAGTGATCGATCAGAATGCGATTAAATCAGCGTATGAAATATACGTACCAGGCTTAATCGATCCAGCCAAACCCTGCCTCCGTCCATTATTCAATATGGAACAACGTGTAAAAGATGCCGACATAGCACAAATATCAAGTCAAGCAAAATTTCACACAGGAGGTAATTTAGTAAAACGCAATAATCCAGAATTATTTGTGAGATTGGCAAACCAATCTAACCACTTCCCTTTTCACCATGTGAATAACCACAATAATTTTGATCCTGAAAATGTCAGTGATTGGTGCAGTGAAAGTTTAAACGAACTACGTGCGCGCGGTGAATTTAGCGACAAGGAAATTAGTGAATATGACAACGCCGTTAAGTCGTTGCTTCATGTATGCTCCATCACACAGCCTAATGTTTGGCTCGAACGGTATGCCAAAAACCCAGCGGAGAGACTGAAAACAGATCCGAGTATGCCCGCGGGTTTATTTGAAGGTGTGAATTTGTCTCAGAATCCGACAACAGCGTACATACAAGCCAATCTGATTGTGCATGATGTGGAACGTTTAATTTTTGAGAATTTCAAAGCATGGCCGGACGGTCCTACCATAGCCGAGCGATACAAAGAATATCTACGAAGAAAACGAGTAACTTTAGTAGACGCAATCTCAAATAGATACAAGTGGATAGCGATGTTACAATATCTCCGCGATAGTAATGCCGAGACGAAGTTAGACATCTGTATAGATTTAATTAAGAATCAGAAATATTTTAATCCTCAAAAGCCGGTAAATCCTAAAGAATGGCCAATTTTACTGGAACGGGCGCAAAATGCGCGGGAAGCGTTACAGATGTTCCAAAATTACCCAAATACTGCAAGGACCCCCGAAAGACCTATCATGGAAGACATGTTGGAGGCTCTAGCAAGAGATAAACAACGATTAATGGAACTTAGAAGTGGCTTGAGTCCGGACGAACTGAGCAAAGACTTAGAGTTAGCGCAAAAATTAGGCAAAGATGTAGACTTTCCGGAGGAGGATCCTCTACCCCTTGTTCCTGACGCTAATGGCGCAGAGTTAGCTCCAAAATTAGGCGAAGATGTAGACCTGTCGGGAAAGACTCCTCGGACCCCCGTTCCTGACGTTAATGACGCACTGTCGAAATTCGACGTAGGAATTCGTGCTACTGTACGTCAAGGAGACCAGAAAAGAGAACTAAATCCGAAATTCACACCCTATTGGCGTAGAGCATATGACTGTATTGATATGGTGAATAAGACTATTAAAAGTTTGGAAAGACTACTTGATATCAAGCTTTACGACTCAAACACGTTTGACAAATTAAAGAAAGAAATGGATGAACGCAATGGAGTTAATCCGCCTGCCGACGTTTCTCCTGCCCAGGCCCCGGTAACGAGCGAACCTGCAAGTATTGACGAGGGCTCTACGAATGAAGATGAAGGTGAATTGAGTGAAGATGAATTGATAGATGCGCTGACACACACTGCACATATTCCAATGGATCTTGGGAAAACTATGAAACATCCGTCTTTATATGAGGAAAACTAGATGGTACCCCTTCTAAAATGGTTAGGTCGGAAAGCTGTGCCGATATAGGTTGGAAGAGAGACTGGCAAAGTTAAACGAGTTGATTCAGGAAAAGCAACGTTTGTTCTACGAAGAACTAATGGATCGTAAAACGGATCAGGAGAGTCAACTCGCGACCAGGAATGGAGTAAATGAGCAAAATCGAGCAAATGGAAAGCCGCTGATGTCATCAATTCTAATGATTCTCCTCAAAGAACCGGATGATTTAGTTAAAGCCAAAAGAGAAAAGAAAGCTATTGAAGAAAAATTAAGACATTCACGACCTTAGTGTGAGCCCAAGGATTGCGAACCGTAAGCGCTTGTTCGCTTAGAAAATCCGTAATCTCTTGGGGGCGTAGGTATATGTTCGATGAACTAGGAGCACAACGATATATTCGAGCAAAGGTACCAAAAGGGGCCAGTAGGTTTTTTCTTCGAATGGCGGTTACCAATTCCCCTTGATCCTTTGGGAGTAGAACCATCAATAGATCCCGTAGAGTTCAAGCTACCAATTCCAATAGGGCGCACCTGACCACTCGCGGTAGTCTTATAGGACAACTCATTGCTACAAGAGAACACCCCATTTGGTCCGAGCTTTAAAAAACCATTCGTTCGCTTCGTCGATCCGTTTACTGGGACTACAGAATAGTCTTTGCAAATACCAAAGCCATATGAATCCAATTCCTCTGTTTCTGCATCTAAGAAGTTGGCAACATAAAATGCTTGCTCAGGTGATATGATATGTTCTATTCCGCAACGAGTGAATAAGTTCGGCTCAATGTCTATTTTGATATTGGGAGACAAAGGAGAGATAGGAACTAAAAAATCCCCGCAGCGAATGGATGCGTCTTCCCTTGCTACGAAAAACACCGAGCTATACAATCCTCCTATCGTGCACGATGTGCTGCTGAGCACTGCGGCTAATGTCAAATTTTTAATTAAATTCATGCGTATTCCTACATTTGATATCGTTAATAACTTATTGATATTATGGTATCAGTAGCAGCTCGAAGTTTCAAGTAAGTTTTTTTCTAATATCTTCTCCTAATGCTAGCAAAGTTGTCCAATGAGAAAGAGATATATACCCAAGAGCAGTCAATACCGGATTTTAGCAAGTAAAAGGAAAGACGCTATTGGGAATAACTGGCATGTGTGCACTAAAGATCCGGGATTTCACTGATACGTGGTCTACTAGGAACGGGAGGTATGCCAGGAACGGGAGGTATGAAAGGATCTTTTTCCAACGTGCATAGCGATATATTTCCGCAATGATACACCAAATGCCCCTGACGAATTTTTCTCTGTAAAAATGAGTTGCCAATTCCGACAGATTTAACAGGGTTCACTTTAACACTCTTAGGCAATTCATTACTACAGGTGAAAAATCCATCTGGTCCATATTGTATCTCTCTTCCAAACATCGAAGCTGAGCGTCCTGACCATTGAAATTGCGGATCCTTGCACATACCGATACCAAGTGAAGGTAACGTTTCTGGACTTACTTTTTTTATTGCTGTTATTTCTAAATCAGGAAGAATTACTTTTACACATAAAGAGGAAGCAACCTGATCCGCATATTCAGGCAAGATGATATATTCAGAATCGCAGCTCATGAATGGGTAATTTTTTGAGATAAACAACTGAATATGTTCGAAAGATTTAAACAAATGCGAACCAAAGCAGGTAATCGATGCATCTGGTCTCGTTGTTAAAAGTGTCACGCCATCCAACTCTAGTGCCATGCATGTGGGGCTGCAAAATACAGTAGCAGCGGCCAATTTTTGAAGTAAATTCATATATTTCTAATATATAAGGTTTTAAAGTAACTGGTGGTATCAAAGTCGACTAAAATGTCAAACGCCATTTTCGTATCGCAAAAATTGGTGAACGAGCGCACATGGATAAAAATGGATATGGTTGGCTTTCTGTCGGTAGCCCGGTATACTGTTAGCTCTAAGTCGTTCAGCAATGCTATAAGCCAGGAAGGTGTCAATGCTACAAAGTAGTGTGTGTGGCTCTAATTTACAGGCTAAGTTCTTTTATCGGCTCGTGATGTCCGTATTCGGAGCATCCGGAGGTCTCTCTTTTTTCACATTAACGGCAATCCTTTCCTACAGGCTATCCCATGCTGGAATAGATACGCGTACAATCGGAATATTCGCGCTATCCGTTATTCCATATAATATTCGTTTTATTTTCCCATACTTAATCGATGCTTTTAAAATTCCGTATTTATCAGATAAATTTGGGCGACGCAAATCTTGGGGCTGCGTTACCCACGTAATGAGCACCACATGTTTTTTCTGCATAGGGTACATCAACCCTGCGGAAAACCTAGTCTCCACCTTTATTCTTGTGGTCTTTTCCGCCGTAGTTTCCGCAATTCAAGACACGGTATCTGAGACGTACCGTTTTGATATAGTAAAGGTGCTTTCAACTAAAGAGAGCGTCCCTTACCACACGTTTGGGTTTCGCAGTGGGAAATTGTTTGCTTGCTTCGCTGTCCCTTATTTGGCTAGTAGGTTGGGGTGGCTAGGCGCTCATTCGGTCGTTGCGTGTGTGAAAATTTTCGCCCTATTTTTGCTTTTCCTTTTGCCTGAGCCTGCTTCTAGCGCAACTGTCAGAGGTGACTCCACCCAAAGAAAAGGAGGACTACGTGGACAAATCTTTCCAATAGTGACGAGCGCATTCAGCAAGCCCGGAGTTTGGGCTTTTATTGCGGTGTTCATGATAATAAAAGCTGTGGACGTAGTTGTTGGTCCAATGGAGACATATTTCCTTGGACAAATAGGCGTATCTAGTGAGCAATACGGCCTATACAAAGGTGGAATAGGTGGCGGAATTTCCTTCATAGGGGTCGCATTTGCTGGGTACCTTGTCAAAAAAATATCATTAAACAAAGCAATCGCATTTAGTACTACAGCCCTAAGTAGCGCGGGATTACTTTCGTTGTTCTTGATACATATTCCACTTGATGCGCCATATTTCAATTATGTATTTGCGATGATTGCAAGTATTCAAGAATTTCACCTTGGCCTCGTCCTTACGCTTGCTGTTATATATATGTCCTCGTTTTGTGAAAAATCCGAACTCAATGGGCATCAGTCAGCATCCCACGGGCAAGCTGCGTCAGAGTCCCATGAGCATCAAGCCGTATCGGCATCCCCTCTGGGCTTGAGCATATACCATTTCACGCTATTCAGCTCCATAGGGTCAATTGGCCGAACAATCTTGACGTTTATCCTCACTGAATTTTGTTCTGTTGTTGGGTGGCAAGTTATATTTTTCTTACCACTTACCCTATGTATTCCGCTAATTTGGTTACTAGAACGCGATTTTTCAAAAAAACAACGACTATGAGCAATACACCGATTAATGATTTAATTCACACGTTATCCAAGATTCCTGGAGTTGGGCCGCGTCTTGCTCAGAGAATGACCCTATTTCTGTTAAAAAACGACAAACTCGCGATAAACCAGCTGATCCGCGACCTTCAGAATGCATGCCAACGCGTCCAAAGGTGCACAGCTTGCGGCAACCTAAGCGAATCGCCCGTATGTAATATATGCTCGGACCCGGGGCGTGACGCATCAATGTTGTGCATAGTTGAAAGTGTGTCGGACTTGTGGGCGTTGGAGCGCGCGCGTTTTTTTCACGGGAAATATCACGTCCTCGAGGGCGTTTTGTCGGCGATAGATAATACAGGACCAGATAAACTGAACATTGCACCGTTGATGAGGCGCATGCACTCAGGAGAGGTAAAGGAGGTCATAATAGGGCTAAGCGCGACACTTGAGGGGCAATCAACCATGTTTTACCTTGTGGACTTGCTTAAGCAGTTTAACGTGAGGCTATCGTCATTAGCGCAAGGGGTGCCTATTGGCGGGGAGCTGAATTACTTGGATAATGCAACGCTATCGGCCGCGTTTTTGGATAGGCGAGAGCTGGCTGCGTATGCTCTTTAGGCGAAGGCGAGATTTATGCGGAGCTAGGTTGATCGGGGCGAAGGTGCGATTGCGGTACGGAGGCGATGATAGGCAGCATTTGATTATTCAATTCGGAAGAGCATTCATTAGGTATTATTCCATGAATTCTTTGTACACAGCCAAAAACGCAATAATACGTTTTGGCTGCATGTCGAATACATTTGTATGATTATTTTAAGCGGCGTTTCCTACCTATTCTCATTTGCGACGAGATAGTTCCGCGATAGCATTCGCAAGTTCGTTCTTCAAATTTTGATTTTCTTGAGTTAATCCTGCAATTTGACGCATTGATTGCTCCATGCTATCTCTCATATTAGCGGCCGCAATGTCAGCAGATTTTTGTGCCTGACTCAGCTGATGCGACATTTGATCAATGTCGCTGTTCTTCTCAGAAAGCTGTTCTTCAAAAAAGTCTCGCTCCCTTGAAACGTCTCTAGAATAACTGCTTAATCCTCCTATAGTGGCATAGAGAGAAGTCCTTTCTTTTCCTTCTTTCGCAAAATCAGCTGTCAATTTATCGTTTGTAGCACATAGGTCCCTGATCCTAGCTTCCGCTGTTTCTAGTTCCGACTGAAGACGGCCGATCGTTGTATCTTTTTGCTCAGCTTGCGCTGCTAAAACAATCATCTGATCTGATACATCTTTGTGGCATGCTTTTACGGTGTCCAGATCTTCCTTGATACGGATTATTTCTTGCTCCATGTGGGTCACCCTGTCGTCAGACGCACGTTTTTGAGCCAAACTGTTTCTTATACGAGCTTCTGCTGCTTCCACTTCTGACTGAAGACGGCCGATCGTTGCATCTTTTTGCTCAGCTTCGACTGCTAATCTGATCTGATACATCTTGAAAGCATGCTCCCATGACATCCAGATCTTCCTGGAGACGACTTATCTCCCGCTCCATGTGCGCTACCCTGACATCAGAAACATATTTCTGAGCCAAAGTGTCCTCTACAAATACTCGCAGTCCTGCAATATTGTTATTGAGTGTTTGAATTTCCTGATTCCTACGCCCTAGCTCGATCCTATAAGTATTTATTTGTTGGTACAATTGTTGAGGATTTTGTGGTACGTGCTGCATTGTGGCCGATTGAGTAGATAAGGCTACTCCGACATTGCACAAAAGTGTTGCTGTTAAAATATGTATATTGTTCATTTTCAAAAATTACTCTCTTTAAATCGCCTTACTATGGGCCTATAATACGCAATATGAAGTGTAGTACTCAATACCTTTGTTGGAAGACTAGAAAATGACGTCAAGCAGTACATGAAATATAATGAGAATTGTACGGGACACTACCTAGGTCGACATCTATATGAATTACGTCAAATTAGCCTTCATTTTTGCGTCGTTTTTTGTCATGTGTGACGGGACCGTATCGGTCGCGTCTTCCTTTCCGAATGGGTATGAATATTATTTGTTATCTCGAAGAAAAGCGGGGGAGTTCAGGGTCGACGGCTTTCTTTACCGTATTTACTACTGCGGCAAAGTATTAAAAGCATCTTTTGATGGAACAAATACAACGGACAAAGAAAACCCTGATTATAGAATTGGAGGATATTCATCGTATGCCAGGGCGATTTCTAGGCAGTAGAAATTCCAGATTTAGTAAACTATACGAGAGTAGGCGGCTCGCATTACTGCGGCCGCCCCTCCACAGAACCGTACGTGCCCTATTAAGGCATACGGCCAATTATGTCTTCAGCATCAGATCTGCTTCGGATTGTTAGGCCTCACCAAGAGAAACCACGCTTTGGCTTTCCTATAGTCCGCCAAAGTATAGCTCTTCTTTTGGCTTCGCCTATTCAGCATCCTAAACAGCATCTGTTCCACTCGATACACGAATGTAGTTACCATTCTTGTATTATTCACTACGTAGTAGTAATTGTAATACCCTCTCAATGATACATTGAGTTTCTTCACAATCTCTTCTACATATGTGGTTTTATTCTTGTTTAGCCAAACTTTAAGTGCTTTCAACTTCTTTGCGACACGCTTACGATCCGACTTCAGTTTCACACTAAATTTACCATTCAGTGTTTTACCGCAGTACACTGTAAATCCCAGAAAATTGAACGTTTCCGGCTTGCCAGCTCCTCGTTTACCTCTACCCTCTGCTGCAAATCTTCCAAATTCCAGTAGCTTCGTCTTGTCCGGCGCGACCTCCAGTCCGAATTTCTTCAGTCTTTCAATTAGGTCAGCCTTGAACTTTTCGGCATCCTGTTTGTATTGAAATGTACACACAAAATCATCAGCATAACGTATCATCCCAGCTTCGCCTCTGCACGCTCCCTTCACTACCTTTTCGAACCAAATATCCAGCACATAGTGCAAATAAATATTTGCAAGTACGGGCGACATCCCACTTCCCTGCGGGGTCCCCTCGTCTCTCTCCAGAAACTTCCCTTGCTCCAGCTTTCAGGAATTTCGTTATCAGCCTTATCATTTTCTTGTCTTCAATGTCATGCTCCAAAAACTTAATTAACCAGTCATGGTCCACTGTGTCAAAGAACGACTTTATGTCTGCCTCTACAACGTAGCTCACTTTCCTTAAGTTAATTTGCTTCTTCATCTCGCCTAACGCATCGTGACAGCTCCTTCCTGGCCTAAACCCGTACGAGCAGTCTAGAAACTTCGGTTCATACACCGCATTCAATAATTCCGCGATATTGGCCCACCAGCTTGTCCTCGTAGCACGAAATTCCAAGCGGCCTTACCTTTCCTTCTGCTTTTGGAATGAATGTTCTTCTTGTAGGTTTTGGGTTATACGTATCGCGTTTCAACCTTCCTACGAGCCCATCAAGATTCTCATCCAGATGCAGCTCATATTCGTCCTTTCCAACTCCGTCAACCCCATTAGCTTTACGTCTATCCATCTTGCGATGCATATCAGAAAGCGCTGGCTTGTTGACTTTGCTGCTAAGGTTTTGAATTCTCACTCCTTCGTGGCTCTCCACGAATTGCTTTATAAAACTTACATATTCAACTCCCCCAAAAAATCTAACGATTTTTCGAGGACCCCGTTGTTCTTCAATCATTTCTCAGCCTATAATCTGGATTAACAATATTTCAGTTAATC
>JAISRQ010000011.1 GCA_031273545.1 Holosporales bacterium | reverse complement strand
GTCCGTCTCCAGCTCCGCTCCCCGTCTCAAACTTAAGTGCGGCTAAGTCGCTATAAGGACTGTTCCAATAAAACGACTCCTCGGACAAATAAACAGCCGGATCCTTCGATACATATTCTAGCGCGCCAGAATTCAACACGTTGTGATACACCTTCGATATATCCGCATTAATTGCGCCGCCTTCTCTTCTTTCCAAATACTTGACTGTCTCTCTGCTTGGTTTCGCGCCTAATGCAAGTAACAGAACTGCTTTGCTAAGCTTATCTTCAGACTCGGCCTCGTTTTGTATTATATCGTCTAGCATGCCGTCAATGTTCCATTCTGCATCAACGATACTTCCGGATATGCCAAAATTGTCCTCGCTTAATTTTAGTAAGCTGTTTATTGAAAAAAGAACGACATTCCACAGCGCAATATCCGAATCTCCAAGTCTGGAGTCATATTTCACGTGCAACACGCTCTCGAACAAATATCGAGCAGACTCCCACAACGAGATCACAAACAGTAAGTATGCTCTCTGATCCTGATATAACTGGTGTTGAGTCCCCTTTAGAAAATGAAGCAACCCACTTGCGCGCCTTGCTTCGTTCAAAAAACGGACATTTACATCATGGTATAGATCATGAGGTGAACCTTGAGATGAGCCACGGGGTGAACCTTGAGATGAGCCACGAGATTGTGGTTCTGTCATTACATTTGAAAATGGAATGCACACGAAAGAACAAGTCAATAGACCTAAGTATTTGCGCATTTTTAACATCATAAAACCCTTATTATAGACACATAGTTAATTGAAAAAACGTACTTTTATCATGTTGTCACACATCTACTCTATCTTCATAATGACACATAAGTATTAATACTTAGTAAATAATGGGTTATTGTATGATCGTGTAAATAAAAAAAATGCGACAGGATGTACTCGCTGCCGCAAATTCAGTGTTTTTCTTCCTTTCCCTACTTGTTGAATCTCCTTCTTATTCCCTTCTACAAAATCGGTCTCATCTCAACCTTTGCAGGGAAAATCTTCGTTCCTTCTACCACTGGCGCACTAGCATCTTTCTGGGTCTTTACTTCATTCTTCACCTGTACCGTCTTCACGGGCGCAGCCTCTTTCACGACTGCCGCTGCCTCTTCTTCCTCTGACTCCTTTGCACAGCGCTCATACTCGTCATACACATCGTCGAAGTTCAGATCAGCCGTAACAGCCTTGTCGTCGTACGTTTTTTTGTGGTTAAAGTCTAACGTGCTCACTCCAAGTGTTTGCGGATTTAGGCGCCCTATTATAAGCAGCATATGTAGCCCCGTCTCTGCATAAGTCTGTAACGCTTGCACGTAATCTTTCTGAGCATCCAACACATCGGACTGCGCTTTTAGCACCTGCGTATAAACCTTCGCGCCAACGGCCAACTCCTGCAACGACGCTTGTAGCTGGATTTCACAGGCTTTTACGTGACGTTTATGTGCACTAACAGCATTCTTATGGTACGTCACATGATCATACGTGGTCTCTATATCCGACTTTAGGTCGCTGTAAGCTTTCTCATTATCAATTTTTATTTTAATGTAATCTTGACGTGCCCCCCCAGTATTCACGGCAACGCCTCCTTTTATATCAATTGGCACAGTAAGCGTTAAATTCACAGATGCGCCTCTTGATCCCGTAGTGGAATCTTTACCTTGATCTGTAGCGTGCCAGCTATCAAGGTTCTTTTTGGCGCGCACCTTATCCCAGGAACCTTTTGCTTCTCCTCCAATTGACAGGTCTAGCTTTGGAAGATACCCTGCATTTGCACGGCTAATCGCAGCCTTGCTTGCCAACATATCGAAGTGTCCAGCTTGTAATTTGCTGTTTTCTCTCTCTGCTATGTTAATAAGTTCACGCACATCATTCGGAAAGAATCTCACAAAGTCAGGGAACGATAGCGGAAGGTCTTCTGCTTTGAGTCCTACCCAACGGGAAAGATCACCTTCATAGCCACAAAGACGAGCTTTTAAAAAGGCCAGCTCCGCTTCACACTTGGCGACTCGTCCTTCTGCTAATGCGACTTCGGACCTGTCCACTTCGCCAACGTTCAATTTTTCCAATTCGCACTTTAATATCTCTTTATATACAGTTTTACTTATCTCCCTGTAACGGATCATTAAACGGCATGTAATCACATTGAATGCGAGCTTAAACATTTTTTCTACGGCTTCGCCTTCGGTCGCCTTGTATTTTGCGTATGCGGCTCTTGAATCGAAACTGGCCTTCCTGACGGCGGCTAAAGATGCTCCTCCGTTGAAAATGTTTTGCGATAGGGAGAAGCCCACGCCGGGGCCGCTGCTACTGACTTTGCGGCTGTCCATGGTATCAGCGTCAATGTACGCGCCTTTATCATCCTTCACTACGGAAGACGATTCTGAAAAACCTCGAGATAGGGAGCTTGTAAGCTTTAGGTCAGGAAGGAATTCGCCCCTTGCAGTACGTCCTTCCCCTAGGCCTTTTATTACTTCGCTTCGCAACATTCTCAAGTCTTTGCTGCCCTCTATTGTTCGGGCCATAATGACTTTATATATTTCAATACTTCCGTTAGTTTTGTCTTTTATAATGCCTTCTTGAGATGCGGTTGCTATGGTTTCTACCAACTTGTTAACTCGGTCATCGGAATCCATGTTGCTTTTATCCGAGCGTCCTTGTTTATTTGCGACATCATTGGATGTATCATCCTCCGTTGCGAGCGCACACTGCGTCAGTATCACAGAAAGTGCAATGCTATTAAACCAAAATTTATACATATCATACCTACTTATCTGGTGCCGTTGATAACGGTACTCCTAAAGACCTGGTTAATAGTAACAAAAAAATAACAGGTTATTAAAGGCAAAAATAATTGTTTTTTTATATTTATGTTGGTAGAGTGTGACCTGGATGCGTCTTTAATTTCTTCTGATGATCCACATTTTTTATTGTGAAATATGAGTTATTCCGGGAGTCACAAAGATTGCTGAACAGAAACCGAATACTTATGTGCGTTTTGTTTAGTTATAAAGTCCACTGCCTTTTGTTGTAGTGGGGTGTGCTGGGGAAGCAAATATTGCATATGTATTCAATAAGTCAAAATTTATTTAGGTGTGTAAGTATGCAGAACATTATTGATAAAGTCGTTATACATATGCGACACAAGTCTTCAGGGGAAATTAATAATGTTGTTATTTTACCTGATGAAGTTGATGCATATATTTTTCGTGCACAGTTAAATGAGTCTATTGGAGGAGCGCGAAAGGTCTTTCAGGTGTTTCCTTTGAGCAGGTGGTTGCGTTATACTCGTCGTCCAAAAGATTACGGATTTTTAAAGGAAATAAACGCTTGCTGTCCTTCGGTTTCTGATCCGCAACTTTTAGGGCCCCCGTATATTAGGCCAGATGAGGTTTGCATTGTTGATAAAGGCAATAATTGTGATGCAAACATGGAGAAGTTTTTGCATGTTTATTCGAACATAAGTACTACTTGCGATACAACTGCTGCTATTAATTTAACAAAACATTTCCTTTATACGCACAGATTTTGTGCGCAATTCGGTTATTCTCTTGAAGGATATTCTAGTTTTTGTGACGGTACAATTGAAGGGGACAACGTAAAAAAATATATAAAAATATTAAAGGACGCAGACGAAGCATGTGATCCACTCTACTTGCGGTCATGCATTGAGAGTTTTTTGGCGCAAAAACCGGATGTATCTTTTTTATTTTTGGATGTATTTTCTAATGTGTCCTTCCCGCTGTTGGATTGTGTGCGCGAGGTTTTTGGGGGGGCACGTAACGGAAAGGTAGTTGCAGATTGGACGGATGGCGAGCTATATGCATGCGATGAAGCAGTTGTCGCTGATAGGGAAGGAGAGGCATCGTTGCAAAAGCAAAACTCATTCCTCGAATTCAAGTCTTCTGCTCAGGAGGCTTATTGGGTCGCCCACAAGATCAAAGAGATTCGCGACTCCACTCCGCATGCGCGCATTGCCGTAATTAGTGATAACGCAGGGATTGTTCAAAAAATAAAGGCTGAGCTGACTGTGCTGGATGTTGCGTATCGTGTGGGCCCAATCTCCTTGGAGCAAACGACGCTTGGCGGAAGGGTTTGTGATAGAACGAAAATAAATGAATTGATATGTCAACAAAACGAAGGAACTGACCAGCAGAATGAAGGAAGTATCCAGTCAAGCGAGGGTGGTCAACAAAGCGAAAGTGATGACAATCTAGATGAAGGAGCTGATCAGCCAAACCAGGGAGCAGGGTCACAAGTCGAACAAAAAACTGAAGGCGCCGAACTTTTATTACCTTTATCGGAATTTTTACGTCGCCACGAGCAGTCCCTGCAAAATGAGGGCGAACACGAAAAAAAAATACTGAATGATTTTTTTGCAACGGTTCGTAAGTCCGCGCATATTCTTATGGAGGATGGTGACGCTATAGATACGAATAACATATGTGTTGGTGATCGTTTAATTAGTTCGGAAGAATATTACTTATTAATTAGCGAAATTATTGGCATGTATATTATTCCGCAGCCTGATCCAGAATCGGCGTTGTCCCCTGGATTCGTCCACGCGGGGGATCATGAGTTAGTGCCGCCTCTTGGGTCTGTTGGCACGAATGACCATAATTTCGTTGCGTTTATTCACCCTCGGTCCGCCCTTGCCTATGAATATGATGTTGCATTTTTGCCGTGCATGAATGAGGGAATGTGGTTTGCTGAAACGAAGGCTCCGCCTATGCTGACCAAGGGTTTTTATGGGATGTACGATTCTCCTTTGGAGGAAGCGATTTTTGAGTACATTTTGCGCAATTTTGCAGGGAAAAATGGCAAATTAGCAGGGAAAAATGGCAAATTAGTGGGAAAAAGCAGAAATTTAGTGGGTGGTGGCGATGACTGCAATTTCGCAGGGCAAAATGAGCGCTTGTATATTACGCGAACAGTAGGAGGGAATGCACACCGCTTCCTGATGGGGATGCAGCCAACTTCCGCTAGTGTTTTTTCAACTCAAACGGTACCTTCAGCTAAAAACGTGTACTCGGTTCAAACGGTGCCTTCGGCTGTCTCTTCTTCCATTTTCGGCTCGCACTCATCGGAGACATCGGCGTATGTGCCTGTTAGCGCTCGCCCTCGTGCCCTGTCCATTTTTGACTTGCAGCTCCTTCTGGATGATCCGTACGCGTTCTACGTTAGGAGGATATTGAAGGTATATCCAAAGCCTAAAGTGTCTGATTATCGGGACCTTGATGTATTCGCAAATGAGCTCCTGCATCAATATTTTTCTGATGGCGCATTTGAAAAGGATATTTCATTGCCAGATTTTGCGAAGCAGTGGTACGCCAGCTGTCCCCTTGTTTCCCCTGCGCAGGCGTTTAATTTCTTACAAAAATTGCGCCCCGCTTTAGATGATATTTACGAATATTTGTTAAAAGAGCGTAGAACGTTATTGAAGATTTCGAGCAAACATAAACTCAAAATGACAGTCCCCATACAGGATATGTCCTTCACTATATATGGCATTGCGGACCGCGTCGACTTTGAGTTTCCAGGCTCGCCAACGTGCGTCCTAGAGGGGGAAGCGGGGATGGCCCCTCATGTTCGTGGTGGCGCGCAAGGGCCTAATTGCGATGAAGCACATGGGAAGTCTAATGATTGTGGAGCACCGGGGCCTAATGTTCGTGATGGAGCACAAGGTTATCCTTGCATTCGGATCGTCGATTACAAAATCGGAACCCTTCCAAGTGAGTCCTCTATAAAAAATTTAAGCTCGCTACAACTCCCCTTAAAGGCGAGGATGTTGTTTGATTCGTCCCCAAATATTGAAATAGAGGTAGTCCAATTAACGCGAGAGCCCGGCCGAGCGCATACTTTGACCATGCCAGTCTCGCAGGAGCTTATGGCTACGGTGGATAACAAGGTGCGCAGTATTTTAACTAATTACGCAGACGAATCCTTTGTTTTTGCCCGTCCCTCCTCGCGTGGGAATTGCTCACGTCTCTGATGGAGTTGTTTGGTGCTTTGCTCGTTTAATGGCTGAAAGGTTGCCGTGCATTTTGTTTTCCCGCTATTGTACGGATTTACATATCCCAAAATTGATTCAGGGGTAGCCTCCTCTTCATATATTCGCGAAGAATTCATATAGTATTGATTATTCATCAAGACTCCATCTATACTTAATATAGGTAATGATTATTTACAGCGGAGTCGTTCTTTATGGATTATTGTAAGACTAAACACATACCAGAGGCCTCAACGGTTTCGGGCAAGAAATCGAATACTTGCAGGCGTTTGTTCCGCTCAAAAGTGCGCAATCTTTTGGGAAGTAGGTATATGGCTCTTCCATGTTGTTTGTTCGGCCTTCTAAACGTGTCCATTGATGCAACAGCTGCTGGTGACCTGGATTATAACAATGGACTCCGCTTTCAAGAAGGACGTGGCGTAGTAAAAGATCTCGCCAGTGCGGCTAATTACTTTAGATTAGCTGCAAGTAAAGGGCACGTCCTCGCACAGTACAATTACGGACAGTGCCTATCTCAGGGATGTGGTATAGCGCAAAATCTAGAACAGGCTGCTGAATATTTTAAACGAGCTGCAGATAATGGGTACGTTCTCGCACAAAACGAATACGGATTGATCTTGGCTACAGGACGTGGCGTGCCTGTAAATTTTGACGGGGCCGCTAAATATTTTAAACTAGGTGCAGATCAAGGATACGCAGAGGCTCGATACAATTATGGAATATGCTTAGAGAATGGATATGGTATAGCGCAAAATCCTGTAGAGGCTGCTAGGTGCTATAAATT
>JAISRQ010000143.1 GCA_031273545.1 Holosporales bacterium | reverse complement strand
GCATGGTGTTGCTTGACAAAAAAAAAGAAACTATCCAGAATCATATTGTTATTGCGTCAGGATATAGGAACTTCTATGTTAGAAAATTTCAGTAGTTATTTTATAAAGCTGTTTTTCGTTTTAAACCCTTTTATCGTTGTGCCATTCTTTTTGTCTTGTACACAAAACTTCACTGCGTCTGAGAGAAAAATGGTTGGCGCGAAAATGTGCATATACAGTTTTGGACTAGGTTTTCTTTTCTGCGCGGGGGGGGGCGTTGTACTCACTGCAATGGGCATCTCGCAAGCTTCGTTTAAGGCTGGCGGCGGATTTCTTTTAGCTGTGGCTGCTTGGGGAATGTTATATTCCAAGCCGAGTGCGCCTTCGGGTGATACCTCTCCAGAGGTCGCTATGCGCTCGGACATCGCGTTGTGCCCGCTGGCGTTTCCGATGTTGGTTGGCCCTGCAACGCTTACAACCATTGTTGGAATGGTCAAAGACGCAGAAGCAATCGGTATATTTGAGCAAATCATAATCGTTGGGACATTGGCGTTGATCATCGCTATGACCTACGTAGCGCTATTATTTGGAGGATCGTTGATGAAGCTCTTGGGAAAAAACGGAGCATTGATCCTTCAAAAATGCAGCGGAATCCTGCTTATTGGAATGGCCCTAGAGATGATTGGTTGCGGAATAAAGATGTATTTTAACTAGGTTTAACTAGGCTCAATTCTAAATGAATTAGAACTTTTTGGGAGATCAAATGTTTGAGAAACCCAACCGTTTCTCAGGTATTCGTTTTAACCCCGGGGTGTATCCGCTCTCCAAATGGTTGCGGGTTTTTTCGCCCAACAAGCGCTTGTGTTTATTCAACTTTCGATCCGCATTCATTGAGTCATCCAGTATAGACGTTTCGCCGAAGATATTCTTTGGGATGCCGAAAGCTTTATTTGTTATTGTTACGCCTCCTGTTTCGCATTAATAAAGATTGAATAAGTGAACCCCTTTGTTGTTCTTACTTTTGTAAGCTTCCTCTCTACTACGGGGTAATTCGTCTCTGCAAGGGCTTCCCTTTTCAGGTTGCCTTTCTTGCAAGTTCCCAAGTTCAGGCCTGCTATAAGGGAATCTAGCCTTTACACCGCTCGCTCCATCCAATATCCATAATGTCTACGTCCTGTTAGGAAAGTTCGTGTTTTAGCAAGATTTGACGGTTAACGATGCTTCACCGAGCCTTCACTTTAGTTGATCTCCTAGCAACAGTCTTGATACCTTCACTACGCATTTTCTATACACGCTCAACGCCAGGACGCGTTAATTTTACTGCACCATATGGTAGTCTGGTATGTCTTATTGGAAGTTCACCAGAGGGATCTTCCCTAATCCTCAAGCCTCCTTTGCTTGGCACAGCCCAAATATCACCTTTTAGCCCTAATGTGGTTCGAGTTTTAAAGCGACATAGGCATGCGAGGTTTTTACCTTTTGTCCAGATTAATGTATCATCAGGCTGAGTACCTTTTATATGGATTAATTTTTTTATTAGTATGAATAATTTTTTTGTGAAAATTATTTTGGGTGTGGTTTTTGCTTTGCCTTCCTTTTGTTCTGTTGAGCTAAGCTCGGCTGATGCGAATATTTCGTTGTTAAGCAAAATCAACCAAGAAGACCTAATTATTGGGGCGGGACACTTTTTAGCGGACGGTGTTTCCATAAATGCAGCGTCTAAAGAGAGGATAAGCTGGTATAAAAATGGTGCTGTCGTAAGGGTATCTATCCCTCATAAAGAGGTTTTTTTCGAAAAAAAGTTCACAATTACGAATTTATCGCCGTCTATTGATGAAAAATCGATCGTCGTGCGGGCTCCCGAGCCTCTTGTTGTAACGGGCTACAAATTGGAGAAATCTGATAATGGTTGTTTTTTGTGCTTAACCGTGAAGGAGGTTGGCACAGTTCAAGATAATGATTTGTGGCAACTTCAATATGCAACCAAGGACGTAAGCTGGTCGACGAATCACCTAGTAGAGTTGTCGTCTGATAAAGGGTCTATAACGTTGACGACTACTATTCGAATAGATAATCAATCAGGAATCAATTTTAGTAATGCGCAAATACAGTTTTTTGATTGTGACATACCACAAGACGAATCTAATAAAAACCTAGACACTCCAGCGTCCACATATATTGAGCCGTCGGTTGTGTACAGGCACCACATCGAGGGGGACGTAGGCCCCGGTAAGGTGATTGTGTGGAGCACAGCAAAGCGAATTGTCGTGTCTAGCAGCAATGGACTTTTTGTCGGTGGGCCGTATCTCAAGAAAATGAATGAGACCGCTTACCCTAAAATTGAAAACTGGATCACATTTCCAAACACTATTGACGTTGGCTTAGGGAAGGCTTTGCCGAGTGGACGAGTCTCTGTTTACCATAATCGTGAGGGATTTTCCTCGCTAATTGGATTCTCTACGATGCATCAGGTTAAGGGTGGCGGGGATGTTACAATACGTATGCCGTCGTTTGTTCAAGGCAGTCCATCAAGGACGCCTGAGGCGGAGGCGGAATATTCCCCTTTGGACGCACAATTAATTCAGGAGAATTACAGGGTGCTTGCCCCTACGGTGTCTGAGGCGGAATATCGACTGGTTTTGAAAAATTCAAATAGTACGTCTGTTTCGCTAAAGGTCACCATTGATTCTAGCCAATCAACAACATACTCTGTGGCTCGCTCAAGTATAAATTACGAAAAAGATAAAAAAGGGGATGTTTTTTGGTTGTTTGAGATTCCTCCAAGAGGTTCGCGGGAACTTAGGTATAGATTGACTTTGCGAACGTTGAATGCTGCAAACTAAGTTGTTGTAAATATGCAATGTCGCTATAAATTGATAATGCTCTTGTTAACAATTAGTAGTAAATGATTCTCATATTTTTTTTAAAATTCTCATTTTTTAGGATTGCATTTTCTTTTAAGGTTGCTTACTATTACGTCATGTAGTAGTTTTACTTAGAGTATGTATATGAATGTAGTTTATAAAATAATTTTCGCTTCCGCTTCAGTATTTTTTGCCTCTGTTTCGTCGCATTGTTCGAATCTTACGCAAGTTTGTTGTGCATATCCGCAATATAGTTCGCCAGAAGAACAAGCCCGTACGCAGATGATGGATTTAGAGATAGCAACGGCTACGGGGTTCAGTTCATTTTTTGGTGGTGAATGTGATGGTTCGTTTGCTAAGGGAATTCTTGAGCAGAATATAATTGATGAGTCCATCATGTTCGAACGTTATGGGGTAAATACGTGGGAGGATGAGCGTCCGCTTTTTCTTCGTGAACCTTCGTCTGAGACTAGCGATGGTCGTGCAGATTGTACAGATCATTTTTCTGACGACTCTGATCTTAGTAGTGAGAGTTAACTCTAGGATAAAATCTCTCGTTTCCCTGTGCGATCTGGCGGGGAAACGATTCCTTCCTTTTCCATTTGTTCAACCAATTTTGCGGCCTTGTTATAGCCGATTTGAAAATTGCGCTGAATGTAACTAATGGAGACGCGTCCTTCCCGGCGAATCAATTCTACCGCACCATTGAACAGATCATCCTGTCCGTGCCCGCCATCACTTGACAGCGCGCCCCCTCCGTCTTCGACTTCGTCTGTTACGCCGTCCACATAATCTGGTTCCCCTTGAGACTTCAAATATGTGGTGACCGCTTCAACGTCTGTGTCTGAGGCAAATGGCCCGTGAACGCGTTGGATTCGCCCGCCGCCACTCATATAGAGCATATCTCCGTGGCCCAATAATTGTTCCGCTCCCTGTTCGCCCAGAATCGTTCGGCTATCAATTTTTGACGTGACTTGAAAACTTATGCGAGTAGGAAAGTTGGCCTTGATCGTTCCTGTAATAACGTCAACGGATGGACGTTGTGTCGCCATAATCAAGTGAATTCCTGCTGCGCGCGCCATTTGAGCTAGGCGCTGTACTGCGATTTCTATCTCCTTGCCTGCGACCAACATTAGGTCTGCCATTTCGTCCACGACTACAACGATGTATGGGAACGCTTTGTAGTAAAGGGGCTGGTCTTCAAAGACGGGCTTGCCGGTTTCTTGATCAAACCCCGTTTGGACTCTGCGCATGAAAACGTCGCCTTTTTGGTTGTTTTCGCTGATTTTCTGGTTAAATCCGTCAATATTTCGTACTCCTAGCAAAGACATCGCTTTGTAGCGAGATTCCATTTCTCGAACGGCCCATTTTAATGCATAAATGGCTTTTTTAGGTTCTGTGACTACTGGCGTCAAAAGGTGCGGAATGTCGTTGTAAACGAAAAGCTCAAGCATTTTTGGGTCAACCATTATGAACCGGCATTCTTCTGGGGGGAATCTATACAGCAAGGATAGTATCATCGTGTTAATGGACACAGATTTTCCTGAGCCAGTTGTTCCTGCAACAAGTAGGTGGGGCATTTTCGCTAAGTCCGCAATTATTGGGCCTCCGGATATGTTTTTTCCAAGGATCAAGGGGAGGCTACACGTGGACTGTTTATAGGCAGTGTGGTTAAGAAGTGAACGCAAATATACGGATTGCCGCTTCTCGTTTGGAAGTTCGATGCCAATTGCGTTTTTACCAGGAATGTTGGCGATTCGCGTGGAGAGCGCGCTCATGGAGCGGGCAATGTCGTCGGCCAAGCTGATTATGCGCGAAGTTTTGATTCCTGCAGCGGGGCGAAATTCGTACATTGTTACGACTGGACCGGGCTGGACTTCTATGATGTCACCACTGATTCCGAATTCAACTAACACAGAGAGCAACTTGTTGGCTTGTTCGTTTAGTTTTTCCTTGCTTAGGTGCCCGGGAGCGTTGGCGTCTTCAGGAATATTGCTCAGCAAGGCGATTGACGGAAGCATGTAGCCATTTGATTTTTTGGGGCGTGGTGATGGGACGCTTGCTTGCGCTACAGATGCTGGAGTTTCAACGCTCAGACGAGGGTCGATCTCTTCGGCAGGCTGAAAGGGCGAAGAGGGAACGCGGACGCTTCTCCTTTTTTGGTTAAGGATAATGTGCGCAAGTTTTTGGGTCTCTATTATGATTTTTCGAGTGTACGAATAAATTGAACGAAATGTTATATTTACAGCATGCTTCCATAAAAACAATCCACAAAGAAAAATGGCAAGCATACAGGGGATGAATATTTTTGTGAGCTGGTATTCACTTAACGTAGCGAGTATTTTTCTACAAAGGAGTAAGCCAATTACGCCCCCTGCAGGGATCGGTTTTATAAGCGCAACCGACGTTACCTGTTGAAAGAAGCAACTTTGAATAGAGATGCAAAACAACGACGTGGCGGTCAATAGCCATGCGAGCCTGCTTAGCGTAAGCATATTGCGCTGTGCGGTTTTTATGCCGAGGATGATGAACGATATAGCTAGCACACAAGAGACTTCGCCAAATGTTTGCTTTAGCAGGTCCGCAATTATTGCGTTTATGCGTTGTATTGCATACGCAGGAGGCACCATTGTAACAGCGTTTAAAGATTCATTTGAAGGCGAGTAACTCCACAGCGAATATAAACACAACACGCCAAACAAAACGATGGCACTTCCCCAAAGTTCGCGGGCTCGCATTTCTACTAGGCGGATAAGGTCTGGGGGGAAAATGGGGATTTTGCGCGACATAATCTCTTCAAGAAATAATCTCACCTTCTAGGCTACTCAGTGTTGCTCCTGTGATTTTGACATCCCGAATTAAGTTAAAGTACTGATCCGGAGAAGTCGTATGCACCACTACTGATTGCATAAACTGTGATTTGCCAAGTATTTGGTTAGGCTCTTTTCCATATTTTTGAAACATCACGGAAAGAGTGGTTCCTACGCACTGTTTGTTGAATTGGGTTTGTTGCTGTCTTAATAAGTCTTGTAGCCGTTGAAGTCTTTCTGATTTGATTTCTTCGTCTATCTGATTCGACATCCCTGCGGCAACGGTATTCGGGCGCGGACTGTATTTGAACGAGAAAGCCTGAGCGTAGTTTACATAGCGCACAAGGTCTAATGTTTGCTCAAAGTCTTCCTCCGTCTCATCAGGAAATCCAACTATGAAATCTGAACACATCGCTATATTTGGGTTATATTGTCTGATCGTATCTATCATCCGTTTATAATCATCTGCTGAATAATGTCTATTCATCGCACCCAGAACTCGTGTGCTTCCCGATTGAACAGGCAAATGCCAAAACGGCATCAACTGCGGGAGTTCTGCATGCGCTTTTATTGCATCCAGCGTTACGTCAACAGGGTGCGACGATGTGTAAAACACGCGCTGAATCCCGTCTATTTCGCAAACCTTTCGAACCAGCGACGCAAAAGACCAGGCACTTTCGCTATCCTTCCAATTGTATGCGTTAACGTTTTGACCAAGCAGCGTTATTTCCCTGACCCCGCTTTTAGCCATCAGTTGCGCTTCATGCAAAATGGACGGTGCATCCCTTGATATTTCACGTCCACGAGTATATGGGACAACACAATATGTACAAAACTTATTACATCCTTCTTGAATCGCCAAAAATGCAGCCCCGTTGGACGAAGTAGAATTCGGCAAAAACTGAAATTTATCTTCATCAGACAAACTGATGTTTACTAACCTGGGGGACGCTTTGACTGCGGCACGACTTCGCGGATACTCCAGAAGATCGTTATCTAATTCACCAGATCGAACATATTCCCCGCCTCGATTATCCAAAGCGGCCTCTATCATGTCTGGCAAAAGGTGGTACGTTTGTGTGCCAAACACTATGTCAACGAAGGGAGCGGCTTCCGTCAGCCTTCTTCCTTCAGCCTGCGCAACGCAACCGCCCACGGCGATGAGCAAGTACTTGCCACTGGCCGTCCGTGCCTCCTTTCGGATTCGCAAATATCCGAGCTCAGTATAAATTTTGTGCTTTGCTTTCTCTCTTATGTGGCAAGTATTTAATATAACTATATCCGCATCATCTAAAACTTGGGTGCACACAAAGCCATTCTGGGTCAGCAAGAGCGATATTTTATCCGAATCGTACACGTTCATCTGACAGCCGTACGTTTTTATATAAAAACGAAGTCCTTCCATAACAGTCACACCCCACTCATCCCATATAGAAAGTTTACAAAAAGGAAACAGCCAATAGACGAAAAACAAATTTAACCCGAACTTAATACAAACGCAAGCATAAACACGTATCAGGAAAGGGACAGAGCCACCTCACATTCCTCCCCCCTAACCTAGCGCGAGCATTATGCTAATACGGCAGATCCAGACGTTCCTTCTACAATTTTCATTCTTCGTCTACCTGTGCGTCCCAGTCCTGTACTTCTTGCTATTCCACTGCGACGGCGCGCATAACTTGGCGAAACCACAGGGTAATCAGGCCCAAGGTTCCAGCGCTCTTTATATTCTTCCAGCGTCATCTTATACACCGTGCTCAGGTGTCGCTTCAACATCTGAAGCTTCTTGCCATCCTCAAGACACACTATGTAGTCTTCGTGGACTGAATCCTCAATTGGCACAGCTGGCGCAACTGGAAGGCGCCCCTTTGCTACTGCGGAGGACTTGTTCAGCTCGCTCAACACTTGAAAGAACGAATGGAGGATAGAGCTAACCTCTGATATTTGCACATTATTTGCTTTCAAGTACGCAGCCGTCAACGTGGTTGATAGCTCGATTAATTCCTTCTTTGTAAGATTAATATTGTCCGTCATTTTTTTTACCGAAATTTAAAGTATTCATAATGAATATATAGAACCTTTAGACCCGAAATGCAACAAATATTTTTTGTTCAGCTCTATTCGTTTCATACTATCGTAGTTACAAATTTATAATTAATCGAAAATACGTTGCGTTTTATGAGAAAAAATTATTTACTCGTAATAAAAATTCAATACATCCAAATTTAATACATTCACTCGTTACCTAAGAGAATGCTTGACGTCTGTGACAATAAGTCACCCTATTTTGTGGTTTTATTCTCCGTCTTTATATCGTTAAATCAAGCTAATTCATATGAAAAAGCGTCAATGTGTATTTTCTTTTTTTTACTTCATTCTTGTCTTATTTGGATATTTTTTTTATGACAGCCTCGTTAGATACCACAAAAAATATCATTCATCATTCCTGATTTTTTATGCGATCACAGCCAGTGTTGATACCTGCGTATACTTCCATCATGCTTGATTTTTTGGGCAATCATTCATATTTCCCTATTTTTGATGCAGTTATCCGTAATGTTGAAGCCAGCGCATATCACCCTCATAAACATGGCGAATGTCTGTCACGCCATACTTCAGCATGGCAATTCGCTCTATCCCGATTCCGAACGCGAACCCTTGAACAGGTGTCCCATCCTCGAAATGCTCTATTCCGCAATTTTTAAACACATTTGGATGAATCATTCCGCATCCAAGGATCTCCATCCACGTTCCGTCTAGGTCAAGCTTTAGTTCACCATCCTTGCGAGAACAACAGCAATCCACCTCTGAGGACGGTTCCGTGAACGGGAAGAAGCTTGGGCGAAAACGCACAGGGATTGGCTCATTACGCGCAACCATTGCACACAGGTCCACCTTAAACAAAAAAGATAACAGGTCCAGCAAACAATATTTCATGTGTGCCATAGTAATCCCAGGCTCAACGACGAAGCCTTCAATCTGGTGAAACAATGGCGTATGAGTCGCATCAACGGCGTCATTCCTAAACACGGACCCAATGGAGATGCCCCGAACAGGCACCCCGGTAGAGAGGAATGTGCGCACCTGCATGGTCGACGTATGGACGCGCAACAGCATGTTGGCGCAATCCTTCACATACAGCGTATCTTGTTCCTGGCGAGCAGGGTGGTGCTTGGGCATGTTCAAGCCATCAAAGCAATTGAACTCTGTATCAACTTCTGGGCCACTCATTACGCAAAAACCCCGGGCGCAAAAATAACTCGACAGCTCTTCGGATATCTGCGTCAACAGGTGGCGCTTTCCCGGGGTGTTGGGGCGAGTTGGTAAAGTTACATCCAAAAATTCTTGCTGTAGGCGTTTATTTAGCTCTGCTTCGTCTATTTTTCTGCTTTTTTCATTAAGCAAACGTTCAAACGACTCGCGAATGTTGTTAAGGTTCGCACCTACAGTACGCCTCTCTTCAACAGACAACGAGCCAAGCTTTTTGAGCTCCTGAGTGAGAATTCCGCTCTTGCCTAGCAACGCTATGCGAACCTTGTCAAGTTCCTTTGAGTCGCTGGCCTCACTTATCTGTTTGATCCAGTCTTGAGTCCAGGTCGTTCCATCTAATACATCACTCATTACGTGCTCCCAACGTTATTCGTTAGAACTTGCAGTGCCTCCTACATAAGCTGCGTTCGCGCAAAAATGCAGGGCAAACACAAGTCCTTAAATTTTACAAACGTTACTTACCTAAAGATTTTTTTGCTGCATCAATT
>JAISRQ010000088.1 GCA_031273545.1 Holosporales bacterium | reverse complement strand
GCAATCATTCTATATTTTATCACGACATTTAGCCCAAATGAAGTTAGGAATTGATGCGACTCTAGGCGGATATGCAATAGACCTTCCCCCTCCAGACCTCCAATTGTTGGTTCAATTGTCCCTGCAGTATACACAAGTGACATCTCTTCTTAATGATATAATTAACCTAAAAAGTAATTTAACTGGAAGCGTATGCAACTTACAAAAAGTATCGAAACAGTTTGCCGCCATAGCTAAAATCCTTGGCGAAAGCAGCGCTGCATTTGTTGCCTTATGCGAAGGCATTGGAATCACCCCAGGTGACCCTGATTCGACGCTTACCACTTTCAAAAGCGCCAACGCCACCTCCAATGCATTATCCATGGCGACAGAATACGTCGACTGCCTCAATTCATTAGGGGCGGCGGCGATAGCGCTTCGGGCAACCCCTCCTTTATTGGCGAACTATCAAGAGTTGCTCGCATTTGTAACAAACGCCAAAGATATGTTTACTTCATTACAGCAAGTTACCGTCTTTTTCATGGAACAATTCAAAGCGTCCAGCACAACTAAATTGTTATGTGACAAATGCGAAGCCTTCGATTCGCCTCCTAGCCCGCCAGACGAGTCCACGATCGTTGTCCCAGATATCCCTAGCGAGTCCGATATTGTTGACGACTTCGATGAAGTGCTTAACGTACTGTCTCACCCGGGCTGCTGCACCTATTTGGCGGACACGGCTGTCGATTCGGCGAATTTGTTAAAGGGCTTGAGTTTAGCGCTGTCTCGTCTTTCGAACTTCGAACAAATTGTGTTACATTCCTCACAAGAGCAGGCATTTTTTACGTGCTTAGATACGCTGCTTGGACAGCTTAATGAATTGAGTGCAAGCGTTTCTGCAACCGCCACACAGCAAGAATCTGCTCCGGAATCGTATTGCATTAATCACGGTTTAATCCCATTTGTCAATAAAATCAATGAAGACGCGACACACATAAATGCTTCCGTAGTTGAGCTAATTCAACTCCTTGGCGGAGGAAGTTTTGATTTGAGCGGAATTGAGGCATTGGAGGTGAACCGGAGAACTCCTGGATGTGAGATGCTATTAGAAGCACTGAAACATTGCACAACATCGATGCAAGAGTGCGTCAGTTTCGCCCACATTATCTGTCAAAAATTACTGAACACGAGCCGCCGCCGCCTCAACCCCCCGTTGCTTGGAAAGCTAGGCGCTGTCGGTAGTGCGCTCCAATCTATTGGCACACATTTATCTGAGATAAAAGACAAAATATCCTCAGAAGAAACGCTATGTTACTTTTGCAACAAGCCGAATGTAAGCAAAGCATTTGGTGAATTTGTTGAGCACTTTAGTGATTTTACAAATGTTTGCTTCTCTGGATCTGAGTCATCTATTAACGGGATTTTAGCTAGATATTGTAGTTCTATGGCAAATATTATAGCTACGCAAACGGTACAACGGGTGCAACACATTCAGGAAATAGTGCAAAGCATAACAGAGGACGACGCTATTTTCGCATTCACCATGAACGATGCTGTGATCCCGTTTCTTAACGAGGTGCGGGACAGTTACATAGCGCTGTACGAAACACAACTGCCTGAAAAAGGTATCTCATGCGGTGCAGATGCACAGATTGCGATCCTTAAAACATTAGATAATTGTGTCGCGGATTTCCAGCAAAAATTACTAAACCTCGCCGGCTTCATTTCCCGTGAAACATTTTTTCCTCCTTTATTTTTCACAACTTATTATCAACTTGAGCCAGATTTGACCGCGCTTGTATGTCAATCTTTTGACAAAATTTATAAAAGCATTTCACAAATGGCCTTCAAAATGCAGAGGAAAGAGGTTATCTACGCGAATAACCAAAGGATCGTTGATGTTTTAACTTCAATCAAAAATGCGCCGCTTTCTAATCTAATATCGCGGGCATATAACGTATTTGCATGCGATTACTGTAATTACTCAACTAGCCAGATCATTCCCGAGTCTGAAAAAGTAGAAGGCGCAATCTCCTCAGTAATTTCCGCATCCATGTACCCAACTAATTTAATTGCAATGAAAGAAGTCGGCCTGAAGATCGCCATAAAAGCGAAAGAGATAAACAAAATATGTGAAGAATTTATAAATAATAATAGCGTAACATTAGCTATCAATGAAGACTTAAAGTCCCAACTCCGCATGCTTGGGAACTCGTTATACGGCGCCCGAAGTTTTTTGCATGATACCCTAAAAGATCAAAACGGCGAACTCACAGTTGACGGCATCAAATATTTGCACGATCATAGCGCGACGCCACTTCATGAGGCGGTGTCAAGCTTTGTAAGCATGCTAAATATTTCATGGTCATCTGATGCAAATGAGTCAGTTTTAAGAGAAATAGATATAGAAAACCAACTTAAATTATTCTTTTCAGCAGTCGCCAACGTCGCCACTTCCCTAAACATAATGCTAAATGTAGCAAAAAATGCGGGCCAAATAACGTACGACCATGAACTGGTTCAGACCCTAGACCAAGTCGTCACCGAAATAAATGCCATGCCAGCAATCGCACTCGTCACGTTACACGAACACCCTATTCCATTCGTCGAATCATGCGCGCAGTTCGCAGAAACTTTGCACGCATTGCAGACAACCTTAGCGGATATTGTAGAAGAGTTAAGGCGCAAATGCTGTTCCACTTTTTTCCCGCATGTACGCAATTTATCGCATGGATTGCAGAGATTTTTCATTTTTTTAAACGAAATCGTGTATTCCGAGCAATATAAAAAGATGCTAATTGACCCTGATGCGCAACACGAATTACTTGCGTACCTTTGCGATCCGTCAAGCCGCCCCGTAGACGACGGCTCCGCAGGCGGCGACTCCGACGACAGCCCCATAAACCCCGACGCCCCAACAGAAATCTACAGCGGGCTCACAGGCGTCAACCGCGAACTACAAAAATTGCTGACTTTGCAGAGCACAACAGGGGACGATTGCTTAACTCGCGAAATCACCCCAACCCTCGAGCGCTTAACGAACATAGTAAACGAAGCCGCAGACGTATGTAAGTCTTTCTATACAATACACAAAATCGGCGTCGCGCTTGCGGATCTCCCGCCGCCCCCGTCCGATGCGATCTTGTGCGCGAATAATGTCATGGATGAAATCGTCGAAACTCTTGGACACTTAAAATTGATTAGCGATTATCTGAACAACATCAGGTACGAGCCAGGGTATTCGCTCAACAGTGGATTGAGCGCATTTGACACGTTATTTAGCGTGTTGGCCCAAATTTCTGAAAATGTGGAACACTTGGGACGCGCCAACTTGGTCCTGTGCCCGCGATGCGTTTCGTGGCCCCAAATCCATATTGCCGCGATGGCTGCATCGTTGAAGCCAGCCCATGTTGACGTAAAGAAGGAAGCGGAGGTGAATTGCTGCGCGTCTTTTGCAAGGGAAACGCATATATTTGCGCACTGGGCAGAGCAGCTTGAGCGGGCACATGACACGCTTTTGACAGGGTTTGAAAGTAAAATCTCTCCCCCAAATTGCTTTAGCATTGAACGAAAAGATGTCATTGACTTCACAAAGATTATTCAAAAATTTACAGAGCATAGTGATAAACTTTATGATCCATTTATAGAAATGATCGCACTAGTAAACCAATACGCAGTGAACAACGAAAGCTGTTTGGCAGTTATATGTCTACCAAAGATGCGCAGCGCGAATGACGCAATTCTTGAATTGTTAAAGTTTGTGCATTACACGAACGGGAATGCAACGCTGAAAACTCCAAAGTTTGATGCCCAGTTTGATTGTGAGAATAGATCGTTAAACATTGGCGCAATTATAGGGTCGTTTAACAGAATATTAAATAGGTGGTACGAATTCATGAACCAATGGAACACAGTGCTCACGTTGTACGAACATTTTGATTTTTCGCAAAGCTTTCATAAATTTGAAGAGGTTACGGTGCGATTGCGTCAGGGAATTTCTGATTGGGGGGAGGCAAACTACGCGAGCGGTCACCCTGTATTTTGCCTAAAATGTGAAGAATACATAGAACCAATTAGATTCGAAAATTTAATGAACACTACATGGATTAGCAACGTTTTTGAAGAAATTATTGAAAAGTCCGACAATTGTTGTTCAAGCGTGTTGCAGCTCACAGTTTGTAATATTCGTAAAAATATGTCGAATATCACGAACGCCCTTTACTCCGCATCTGCCTATAGTGAATTCGAAAACCCCTATTTCACAGAATTGATCCAACGTGGACCAACCTTTTGGACAAATTTATTGGCGGGACTAGAAAATTTTGTGGCGACCGTACTAGAACTAAAGACCCTGTCTTTTCACGCGCCATGCCCGGATAAGGTCCTAAACCCTGTGTTAATGCGGCTTTGGAACAATGTTAAAAAGATTCAATCCGCCTTTGGGGTGCAGGATGAAGCGGTCATTCCCCAGAAGCCGTTTAATAACGATGTCGTCGACTTAGCAAACGATTTTGAAAATTTGTCCGTCGCTTGGAATTCTTTTTGCTGTGCTATAGATAAAAATGCCCCAGACAAAAACAGAATTGATATCGCAAATGCAATGAAACGCGTGAATGATAACTTGACTATTCTATACGACAACATCGCGTCATTTAAAGTATTGATGAACGTAAATTTTTGTGGCGGCGAGTCTATAACAGTGGACATTACACCCAACCTCACGGAAACTACGAGGCGGATTATTTTTCGAACAGCGCGGCTTTTGCCTTCTCTTTGGGCCCACAACTGCTGCGATGTGCACGCGAAATGTATTTATAATGCAGGCAAATATTTAGAACATATAGATGCAACGATTAATACAGAAGCGGTAACGAACGGAAGTATTCGTGATGATACGTGTGATAAATTGTGCGAGTGCCTTTCCGCTTTGTCTGTGATGATTAACGCGTTTCAATATAAGGTAAATACTAGCGTGGAATTGGGCGAGGATGTTCACTGCGTATTTTTGGAGGCGGCTGAGGAATTTGGGCAAATTCAGGAAGCACTAGAACAAGCGACGTCAATTAACCCAACGCCATTATCATACCCTGATTGGGATGCGTTCACGTCTTCAACGCGAAATGATTGCGAATCTTTAGGTGATTTGTATCGAGATTTGCGTCAAAAGTTGAATATGACGTTTAATACATTGTTGACGCAGCTTGAACACAAAGAGGTGCCAGTAATTCTTGGGATATACTCTGGGGTGGACTCAGTTCACGCTGCACTGACGGACGCAGCAGAAATTATGCAGCGCTGCGAAATCGCGCGTGGAAGCTTGTGCCAATCGTGCCAACATCGTGACGTTCTTCGTGGGATAAACTTAATCATTGAGGAACTAAACGTCGCAAGGGAGCGACTAAGTTTGATGGCACGTTGTCCGATTTTGCAGGAAACTCAAGCTACGTACGCAGATAGCTCGCGGATGATAGACTTGTTTTTTGGACAACCGAACGCGAGTAGGCGCGAGGGATGGACACCACTTGAGGCGGTTCGCCAGAGCGCAATTGAAGCGAATAGAGCGGCTGCTGCGTTTGTGAAAGATTTATTGAGACCTGCAGTGGTTGTGAATGTCTAGTATAAAGGGTGATATGTTTGTTAGTATTTTTCGTAAAGGTTGGAGTAGTGAGTATAGCACGCGCCATGACAAATATAAAAAGTTGGAAATCTATGCGGATGAGCAGGGGCATACTGCTCAGCTGCTTAATTGTCTCAGGGTGTGCGCGCGTAACGAAAGATGTCCCGTTAGACCCAAATTCCCCAAGCGTTAGCAGGACTGACAGTGGTGATGGGGGCACTGGGTCTGATGGCGGTCCCGGCTCTCTACGTTCTTCCAGTTCCGACGACGCTGGCCCTTCCGGATCTTCCGGCTCTGATGAATCTGATGAATCTGACGACGACGAAGACCTAAGCGCCGAGCTCGACGCCATGTTCGCCCCCACAATCGACTGCGTAAAGGCAGACCCACTCGAAAAGGCAAACCGCGTACTGTACGGACTCCACCGCGGAATAGACCTGTTGTTCATTCGCCCTATCGCCCTAACGTACAGCAAGGTGCTCCCTACGCCTGTTCAAAAAGGACTCGCCAATTTTGTCAGCAATTTAACCGCCCCGCTCCGCGTCATGTGTCACCTATTACAAGGAAACGTTGACGCAGCAGGGAAGGCCGCAGGAAAGTTTGTAACAAACACAGTCCTTGGGGCCGGCGGAATCTTTAACGTAGCAGGCGAGTTTAACCTCCATGAAACGCCTACAGGCTTCTCAGAAACTTTGAAAAAATGGGGCGCCACACCAGGGCCGTATATCGTCGTGCCAGGCGTTGGGCCGACTACACTTCGCGGGGCTGTAGGATTTTTGTTTGACAGCTTCCTTGACCCAGTGTTTTTGCTTACGTTGAATAAGAATTTGCCCGGCAACTCACAGCACCAACTATTATATGCAGACACAGGAGTACAGGTAACGTCCATGCTTATATCTAGATCGAAGATCGATTCTATCTATGAGAGTATTGAAAAAGATGCCGGGAATCGTTACTCTAAACTGAGGATGCTTGTTTTACAGCAATCAATCAACAAATAAGAGGAATTGATTTAGATTAACTAGGGGAATACAATGACCAAACTTATTAATTTACTACTAGGGATGTGTTACGTTTGCGGGGCTTCAGAAACGTCTGCAAAAGTGAAAGAATCAGAAAAGAGAGATTTAGCAAGTAACGCAGGAAACAGGGGAGCAGGCGATAGTAACGCGAAAAAGAGTGGCTCCGACAACAACAATATAAACGACAACGGCATAGGTAACAATAGTTCGAGAAACAGTAAATGTGCAAATAACAATAGTAAGGCTTGTTCGAAAACCTCGATTGCCGTTAAACGAGCCTTACCAGCCGTAGTAAGCATAAATACAATATCTGAAGCGGCGAGCCCGTTTTTTAACGACCCTCTATTTGGGTTTTTCTTCGGAGCAGTCGGTCCACAACACAGGACAATGCGAGGGGGAGGCTCTGGCGTAATCGTTGATCCACGCGGGTATGTCGTTACGTGTGCCCACGTAGTTGATAAGGCCAAGGTGATAAACGTCACGCTAGATAATATGGAAACGTTTAAGGCGAAAGTGATTTTTGCGGATCCAAGCTTAGACTTAGCTGTGCTGCAGCTAAACCTTGGCGAATCCAAGACAAAGCTTCCACACTTGGATGTGCAGAGCAGCCCAGTAGAAATAGGCGACAAGGTGCTTGCGATAGGAAATGCTTTTGGAATTGGGCAGACCGTTACGCGGGGAATCGTCTCGGCAAGTTATAGGGTGTTGGATGGACGCGTGGTCTTCCAGACGGACTCCGCAGTAAACCCAGGAAACTCGGGAGGGCCAATCCTCACCCAAGACGGAGACATTGCAGGGATAGCTAGCGCAATTTACTCAAAAACGGGTGCATTTCATGGGTTAGGGTTCTTTGTTCCGGCCGTGGCGGTGAAATATATTGTGGATCGCGCAATTAATGGAGCAAAGGGAGCGAAACCTCCTGTAAAGGTAAGGCCAGTGGACACGTCCATTATTCTTGCATTGAATGACAGAGGCTTGTCCATTATTGGCGGCAGCGAAGTTGCGCATGTGTACGATGCTTCGTCGGGGATACAGGTTAATGATATAATCTTGTCTGTTGCGGGAAAGCCTGTACCATCGAAGGAAATGTTTGACTTTTTCATTAAGATGACCACCATCGGGGAAAAGTACGAAATCACATATCTGAAGGCGGACGAAATTACGTCTGAGCAAACTCCTGTTGTTCATAAAGTCACGGTAACAGCGCAAGAGCAAACCGATGCACAGGCAACGGACGGCACAACATTAACAGGGGATCATATGTTGAGCGGCGTTGTCGTTGCGGACTTGACTCCGGACTTGGCGGATAGCCTTGAGCTGGACCCAAAGCAAACCGGCGTTGTCGTTTTGAAGGCACCAGAGGGAAGCATCGTTAGCGCATCCGATGTAATTGTTGGCTTGGATAACACTGCTGTATCTTGTGTCAAGGCCCTTGTTGAAATTTTAAATAAAAAAAGTGAGAGAGGATATTGCATAACTATTAAAAGGGGGCAATCATTAATACAGCAATCGGTTTACTAATTTAGGCGTTTTGCAGGACCCCCTAGGTACCGGGACCTCCAAATATTGCGGGGAAGAAGATGAAAAATAGTGAGTGTTTTGACTTCCCAAAAAAACCACAATTTTTTGGGGATTGGGTACGCACGAATAAAGAGGGGGGCCAGTTGAGTACGTGTCCGCATGCTTTTTTGCGCGGACATGTGTTGGGTTTTTTCCGTTTTTTTTGAGCAGTGTGTTTTTTATAGTTGAGTGGGGGGAATTTATATGTGCCATAAATATATTGTAAGTGTTGGTTTGCTTGCTGTTGCACTTGTTCAGGAGTTTGCTTTTGCGGGTCGTACTTCGATAAAAACGGTAAACAAAGTTGAGGCGAAGAAAGTACAAAGTGCAGAAAACTTGTTAATGCGAACAGCCGACGAAGAACAAGTTACCAAAAAAGAAATATCAACTGGTACGGGTTCTGTGAACTCGGCGGAGGTATGCGTCGCGTTAATTGAGATGGGAAAACGTTATGAGTCCGCACAGGAGCTGAACCGCGCTATGGATTGCTATAAAGCAGCGGCGTTGATTGATTCGGAACGTGCGGAAAGTGCGATTAGTTCGCTGGAATTAAAGATTAAAGATGAAACTGAACGGAAAAAGCAGGATGAAGAAATTCAGGCGTTGCAACGCGGAGCCAAACAAGGGAATGCCGCGGATGCATATAAACTGGGGAAAATTTATTACCTGAAAAATAATATTGATGATGCATTAAAAATGTGGATTTTGGCCTGTGAAAACAAGCACCCGAAGGCTCCGTACCGTCTTGCGCTGATGTATGAAAAAGGCGACAAAGTTACGGTTGACCTTGCGAAGGCGGAAAAGTTCTACCGGATCGGCGCAGCCAATGGCCATGCGGAGTGCGCGTATATTACGTCCAAATTGCTTGAAATTGACGCATCTAATCATCCTGATAAGCAAAAGGTAGAAGAAGAGGCGTTTTTGCTTAAGAAAGACGCGGCCAACCGTGGGCATGCAGTCGCGGCGGCTGAGGTGGGGTATATTTACGCATCGAAAGGAGAGCATGTAAAGGCGAAGCAGTACTTTGAAAAAGCACAGAAAAACGCAAGTCCAAACTCAACAATGACTGTAAGCGTCCGCCAAATTATGACATATAATATTGCGGCAGAAGATACGAAGATGTCTAAACAATAGGGTAACATCATAAAAAAAATGTGCTATACTGCAGTGTTATTTGGGAGGTGGAAATATAGGTGTCTATGTTTTTCACACAAATGTTAGAGATTAGGACCCGGGGAATGTCGACTATACAAGTAAAGGTTTTCGGAGCCCTTGTGGCAGTCGCGCTGCTTAGTGGCTGCTCAAAGCGCACAGACCCATGTGAAGTGGTTCAGGCGCGTCCCCTTGTCTACTATCACAAAGCTGAGAAAAACGAGACGCTTGGAGAGATTGCGAACAGGTATGACATGTCTATAAAGGAAATTTGTAGGCTGAACGGTCTTGAGCCATCTTCGTTGTTGATCCCTGGACAAAAAATATTCATATTGCCACCCAAGGGGATGATTACGTCCTCATCAACGCCGACTATTTCTGTGGACACGACACCGGACCAATTCCCAGATGAAAAGCTTGATGAGGAAGGCCTTGATAAGAGCTTGGATGAGGAAGTGTTAGATGCATGGAATGCTCCGGATTTTAAGTTCATTTGGCCAGTGAAAGGGAAAATTTTGCGTGGGTTTAATGAGAAGCTCCCGAACGGAACGCAAAGCGAAGGAATAAACATAAGCGCCCCACTTAATGTGGCGGTAAAGGCGTGTGCGGATGGTGCAGTCATTGACGCCGGGGAGCTGGTGCTTGGCTTTGGAAAAATGGTAATTTTGTCTCATGAAAACGGAATGATTTCAATATATGGACACTTGCAGGAGATTTCGGTGAAACGCCCACAGCAAGGCGAAACAGTGCCAGTCTCGAAGGGCGACGTTATTGGGCGCGTAGGGAAAACAGGAAATGTTCGCATGCCTCAGTTGCACTTTCAGCTAAGGGATGCCCAGAAGGCGCCGGTTGACCCTAAGAAATATTTGCCAGCAGAGTGACGACATACCCCCATTCACAAGTAATCGCAGACTGTTTGCAAGACAAGGCCCACGATCCTTCGGTATTCGGGGACGCATTCAATTTTTGGCCCCCCCTGGTGTGAGCACAAATCCCCCTGTAAAAAATGGACGATGTATTAGTGGTACAGGATTAGGCTATTCCCAGTTTTATCATTCGTTCGCTAACCAAATCGACCGCCTTCGTGAGATCTACACCAAAAATCCTTGCAGTCCAGTCTACTATTGATCCATTTAAAATTATCCTTATCAAATACGCATATACGTCGGCACTGTCCAGAAGATACCAATCAAAATGCTGAAAACCATCCTGAATATCAAAAAAATACATGCGTACAAAATCCATAGTCTCTTCATCCGACAAGGTAGCAAGGTTATCGCCACTATCACATAGCTTGCTATACCAGCTAAGACACTGATTTGCATCAACAGGAAAGTCACTAAGGTTTTCTAGTGTACCATTTACCAGACTATGAACCAAAATAAAGCTGTCCCTAAAATTCCACACGAACGCACGCTTAGCATTTTGGGACGCTGATGATGACATGTAGTCCGTCCCGATAATAAAAACGCTCCCCATTGAAAAAAGCAAAACCTTACTAATATTCTTCATAAAACCCCTCTGTAAAAAAACAACAAAAACCGTACAGCCACCTCAAGTCGTAAAGGATGATTTTGACATCGTGACTACTTCGTGCCCATATACTATATGTTATCGTTTGTTTCCGAGCTTGTAAATAATATTGACCGGCATCCACTATAAATATTTAAAGAGGAAAACAATGGAAGAGAAACGACATAATAAACGGCAACAGACGAGTCGTACATTCATCCTAGCAGCATTCATTTGAAGGGAAACCTATCTGCACTTAAGAAGACGTCTTCTCAATAAGCATGCAGATAGGTTATTAGATGGGTGTCCTGTTTTTTAGGATAGAGAATCTACTATGGAATAGGCGTCAACTCGCGGATCGTTTGACCATTAACCACGATTGGCCCCCTTGGTGTTAAGTCATGGCTAAGTAGTCCCCCTAACTGAAACCTTTCCAATATGCTGTTTATATGATTAATGGCTTGTTCCTCAGTTACAGATTCTCCTGCACTAGAAGCTGCCCTCAGATACACCCCTATTATCGAGCGGTCCGCGATCATGCTCCATAAGCGCGTCCAGAAATATAATTTATCTGATGCTGAAATATCATTAACAGCAAGTGTATCGTCCAAAAGGAATAGACCTAGAACATCCACATCATTCTCACTAGAGCTACCTCCTGCAAGGTACTGGAAGAGCCGCGCACAATGCGACCGACATTCGTCCGCCGTGAAAGTCCATCCCCTTTCATCAGCGCTGGAAATCGTGACTGCGAGATCTTCGAAAGTTACCCCTGCGAAATACCCTGAAATCGCCAAGAGGCTTCCTTGAGTATCCCATTTATTTATATTTTCTTCGCTCCAATCTATATTGTCGGAACAAAACGAGTACGGATTGCAAACAAAAACGCTTCCTATCGCAAAAAGCAGAACTTTAGTTATATTTTTCATAAAAATACCTCTGTAAAAAAATGTAAAAAGTGTACGTGATCTCCAACTTTAGACCCGCTCATGAGGGGCCCCCGGTGTGTGACTGGAGCTCCAAAGATTGCGGACCAGTGATTGTCGTCTAAAATTCCGTAATCTTTTGAAAATTGGCGATACCCCACGCATTAATACGCTACTGGACCTAGCCCTAAACAGCTTAATTTATAGTTAAGAAAAGCTATTGCTTGCTGAGGGTTTTCTTCGCTGAAAGCCATTACTGTCCATTGTATGATTGATCTGTCCAATATCATTTGTATCAAACGCGCATGTATTTCAGCCTTATTGGCATTAAGATTTAACGATGGCCAATCAGGATGAGGGTAAAGAGTCGAAGTATTAAAAAAATACAAACGTACAAAATCTACATGATCCTCTTCAGTGAGTAAGGGACAAAGGTTATTGTATTCCTCTTTTAGCTGCAAAAACCAGTCCAGACACTGACATCCAGCAACACCAGGAAAGTCTCTAGTGCAATCTAATGTTTTGTTCATAACCTTAAAAAACAAAGTACAGCTATTCGCTAAAT
>JAISRQ010000062.1 GCA_031273545.1 Holosporales bacterium | reverse complement strand
GGTCCCTAGCAACTGGGTTTTCCATGGACAAACGAACTGCATCAGCCTGTTGTCTCGCTATCGTCTTGGCTCGAGACGGGACGTCTCCGTCAAAATCGATCTTTTCTTGCACACACCCTACCAACACAATCCCGATCAAAACAGCTAAATGATTAAGAACCTTTAACATTTATTTTATTCCTTTTCCGTCACTTGCAATCCACGTAGCCCGTGCAAAATGCCATCCATAACTACATTAATGCTAGATCAAGTTATTTATATTTACAAGATGTGCTTTGCCCAGAGCTATACCTAACGACCCAAAAGATTATGTTTTTTTGCAAACAAACGCTTACGATTATCCCGTTTCTGGACCCACTCTCCTAAAGATTGCGGACTTTTACGCCAAGCAAACGCTTATGATTCCTTGAAATTTTGTCCGCATTTACTAGGGCCCCTGGTGTCTTTGCATTCATTGGGGGCCTAGGAAAACACTGCTTAAGCAAAAACATGCACGATTCTGTAATAAAAAAAAGATTTCGTAACTATTTCCACTTTATCGTCTTCAAATCAATCCCATTTTTGTACATATCCCAAAGCGGGCTCATCTCACGTAGCCGTTGCACCGCCGTTGTTGTTTTTTTGATCGTATAATCCACGTCGTCATCGCTCGTGAACCGTCCCAGGCCAAAGCGTATCGACGACTGTACATGTATGTCGTCCACATGCATCGCCTTCAGGACGTGTGATGCCTCCAGCTGATCAGACGAACACGCAGATCCTGTCGATACGCAAATGTTCTCCATTCCCATTGCTATGCTTTCTCCTTCTACAAAAGGGAAGCCGATGTTTACAATGTGGGGGACTTTATTTTGTGAGCTTCCATTCAGTCTAGCTAGCGGGTCGTTAGTTTGTAGGCCAGTTAAAAGCCTGTTGCTTAAATGGGATATCCTCGCTAAATCCGAATGAAACTCTTCCTGCAATAAACGACAAGCTTCGCCAAATCCAACACAAAGCGGAACGGGGATAGTTCCTCCCCTAACACCGCGTTGCTGTCCCCCGCCAATTTGCACAGGACGCAGCTTGACTGGAGGCTTTTTTCGGATGTACAACGCGCCAATCCCCTTAGGTCCATAAACCTTATGCGCAGAAAAGCTTGCCAGGGCGACGTTCCATTTTTGGAAATCGATCGGTATCTTCCCCAGGGCTTGAGTCGCATCCGTGTGGAATAGGACGTTACGCTCAAGGCAGATTTGCCCGATTTGTTCCATGGGTTGTATTACTCCTGTCTCATTATTCACGGCGACGACGGAAACTATTCGCGTTTGCTCTGTTATGCTTCGGGATAATTCGTCCAAATCAATTAAGCCATCAGAGTTAACAGGCAAGTACGTTACATTAAAGCCTTCATTTTCGAGCTGTTTACAGCAAGTCAATGTGGATTTGTGCTCCGTTTGAGTTGTTATTAAGTGATTTTGTTCTGTTTTTTGACGACTAGTCATCACGCCACGTAGCGCAATAAGGTTGGATTCAGTTGCTCCGCTCGTGAAAATAATTTCCTGCTTGTCTACATTTAAAAAATCCGCAATCTGAGCATACGCGACCTCTACTGCGTCGTTTGAGGCCCACCCTAGGGCGTAGCTTGCAGAGTGCGGATTTCCAAAAAGTTTACAGAAATATGGCGACATTTTTTCAAAAACACGAGGGTCACACGGCGTAGTTGCTGGGTAATCCAAATATACAAAATTATCTAATAATGTCTCGCTCATAGGTACGTAACTTAACAAAACCACTCATGCGGAAGGGTAACAAAAAACGAAGTCGAAGGAAATATCCTAATAGCGCTGGGTGATTGCGGGGACAGACTTAGAGCATAATCGTGTCAAGCTTTTTCGTGAATTCGTCGTCAAAACACGGACTGTAAAGCGGAGCGCGATCGTCATCAAAACACCTTTGCAGCTTATACGTCTTGACACCTTTTTTACGAAGGTATCGGGCAATTTCCAATACTTGCTCAGGTGAAACGTACGCTGGGTCGACCGTTGTGCGACATTCGAAATCGATGCTCTTATTTAACAGCACATCCAAGCTTTGTTGTGTTGCAATCCCGCTGTCTTTGACTCCGGTTAGCGCGTCGTACTTGTCAAAACTCGTCTTTATGTCAAGCCCAACCCAATCTATTTTTTCAAGTGTTTGCAACGTCTGCGGGTAAGCTCCGCTTGTGTGCAATCCCACCTTTAAGCCAAGCGACTTTACTGCGTTTATGGCATCCGCTATTTCCTCTTGGGCTAGTGGTTCGCCGCCACTGAAAACGACTCCCTCCAAGAAATTACGGCGTTCAAATATTTTTGCAAGAACGCCATTCCAGTCTAGTGCGGAGTTTGTTTTTTTCGTACCAGGTCCCGAGAGAGATAGCTCGTCCGCGCTAACAAATGCTTGAAGCTCTTTATTTTGACAATATGAACAACGCCAAGGGCACCCTCTGCAAAATACTACAGCAGAACTTAATCCTGGAAAATCTATTGTGGTGAAGGGGACGAATCCTCCTATTTGTAATTTTTTACTCATTATTGTTCACGCTGTTTTTATCCGACTGGTGTCAATGTGGATAGCCTCTCCCCCGCTCTTTCTACCACATTATTTTGTGTCCTTCTATAACGCACATACGTTCCAAGGCATGCAGCCTTTGAGGGATGATCATCTCGAACGGGTAGTATTCCTACTTTTCATGGGTAATGCAGGGTGTTGAGGGAGGAAATGCATTATTTCTTGTATTTATTCAGAGCGCAGACAACTATCTAATCCTATTATGTCAACGCAACTTCGAAATTGCGTTGACACCACAAATGCCGTTACGCGAAAGCAAACGCAAGTTACGCACGTTTTCTTAAAGCGGTTAAGTTTGTGCCACGAAAACACGTTAGCAATAACAATCTATTGCAATGTTGTCTAACAAAATATCCAGGTCTTCCAATTCTAACAAAATATCCAGATCATCCAATTTTAACATAACGTCCAGGTCTTTCGGATTTATAAAGTTATGACGATTTATTTCCAACATCTTATCTATTGTTGTTTGTATCCTTTCTAATCTTCTTTTGGTTAATATATTCCTTTGAACTCGATTTTTTACTTCTCTATCTATTATGCTTAATTCAGTTTCTACAGATTTGATGAAGTCTTGACGAAGCGTTTGATTTTCCAGCTCTCCATTATATACCGGTGTTTCTGGCTCTCTATTATACATCAGCATTTCCAGCTCATCACTTTTTGTTAAGATTGCAGTTCTGATAGACTCTGTTAGCGCAAATAGTGCGTCTTGATCTGACATAGTTCTGGATAGTGGAATTGCACCTCCAACTTTTAAGGCTATGTCCAAAGCTTTTAGTACGCGATCCTCGTGTTGCGGATTGATTAGCCAGTTCTTAAAACGCCCATTACCTTTCCATTGGCACAGGCTATATTGGGGCACGATTCTAGGGCATAAGTCAAAGAGAGACACCAACTCATCGTTAACAGCCAATATTTTTTGGACTTGCTTGTTTGCCCGAACGCCATTTATTTTTTCAGCTACCTTGAAGCGTATGTGCCATTCTTCTTTGTTTTGTCTAAATGCTGCTAGCTTCACCTCAAGTTCATTACGCTGGCGCGCCAATTCGACTATCTCTTCCACATCTTCACTATCATCCTGACCTTGCTGTAGGTGAAGGGAATACTTTTCCCCACACTTATTTTCTTGAGTTAGATTATCAGATAACGCTTGTTCAATTATCCGCAACTCCTGTTGGATTTCTGTCGCAATACGTTCAGGATCAATCGCAATTTGGATAAGGTAAGCTGCACGAGATTCTACTGTATCCCATTCCATGAATGCGATTTGACAACCTTCACTGGAACGTAGCACCCCATTGATTGTTGCTCGCTTGGGGAAGTCTTTACATAGTACCAATGTTTCGAACAAATAGTTTGTGTTTAACAAAAATTTTTCTCTATCATGTTTTTTCAGCGCATTTTCCGCATCAATCATTGTGGTTGCGATACTAACCATATCGTCGTCTGATCGTATTTTTTTTTCCAGGGGAAGTCCTCGACGCATATTTATGTATTCGTAAGACATATCTGTCGAATGTATGTGCAGGCACGACGACGTAAGTAACCCCAATACTAAGCTTTTGGTAAAAGGACTAAACATATTTATTAACTCTATTTAACGTAGAAAAACCTAGTTACAATGGTAGTAATAAATATACAATTCGTCAATTGATAAAATTCGGTAACAGCTTTGGGTGTAGGCCTGCGTTGTTGTAACATTGATTACGGCCAAGCATAGTTTGTTCCATTCATGTGCACCTTGTTTATTAAATTGCCTAAGCCGCTATGGCTGCTGACCCTTTATACTCAAACAGTGCAGAACGGTTATCAGAATCCCTTTAATAGATACATACATCCTGTGTAGGTAGCTATTCCGGCTGCGACAATTATGGCAATTGTAATCGCTTTTCTTAGTCGGCTAGGTGTGCGCTTTTGGTCGGTTGGTACGTTTACTTGTTGTTGCATTTTCGTCGTCTGATGTGTTGGTTCCGCGTTTGACGCCTGCGTCGTGTCCGCTTCACTCCTCATAATGTCTGGTATGTCTCGCGTTGTCCCGTCTGCTGTATGTGTTGCCTTCGTGCATTCTGAATTTTCCTGCGCCTTCTCCCAGGCAACAAACACAGTGCCACCCATGATTGCGCTCGCCAAAAAAATTTTTCCAATTTGTGCCACATGCTCCTTCCTCAGCGCCAGCATTTTCCGCCTGTGCAGCATCCACGCGCACCCTGTCGCATTTACTCCCGCCGCAATTGCCGTTGCCGTTGCAATTCCTACGTGCGCAAATTCTCGTATCAGCACAGCATTCAACACCCCATTTACTAGCACACATACCGCTGCAATGATAACCGGTGTCCGCGTATCCCTATTCGCAAAAAAAATTGTCGCAAATATTTTCATCATCACGTAACTTGGCAGCCCAAAAACAAACGCCTTAAGCGCCCTTGTAGTGTGCTCCACTGCTGAGTCATCGAACATACCATGTCCATACAACAACAGCACAATTGGTCGCGCCAAAATAAACAGCCCAACCGCTGCTGGAATCGCAAGCATCAGCGCAAACACCAGCGCCCGATTTTGCGTCTCTTGCGCCTCTACGCCTCGCCCGCTTTCCCACAGCCGCGACAGTGCCGGCAATAGCGTTGTTCCAAGTGCTGCGCCAAACAGAGACAACGGTAGCTGATTAAGACGATCCGCATACCCTAAATATGACACTGCCCCGACCGGAAGACTTGACGCAAAGGCCATGTCCAAAAATACGTTTATTTGTATCACTCCAGCACCAATCATCCCAGGAATCGCGGCTTTCATCAGCGTCTGTATTTCTGGCGTAAGCTTCGGCCAAGCGAACCTAAGCACAACGCCATGTTTTCTGCAGTTTATCCACAAAGTTGCACATTGCGCGACCCCTCCCAGCACAACGCCCAAACAAAGCACGTGCATTACTGCACTTTGCGACGTAGCCATACCTTTCCCAATCACAAGCGCACTGATTACAGACACGTTCGCAATAATGGAAATAGCAGCTGCCCACGCAAAGTGACGCAACGAATTCAGTATGCAGCTCATATATGCAACAAGAGAAATCAGCAAAATGTACGGGAAAACCAGGCGCGCGTAGTAGGTGACGTTCGTGCGGATAAACGGCTGAAGGCCCGGCGCCACTACGCGCACAACGAGCGGCATGGCGAACTCGAACACGACTACGAAGATGAGCAGCCATATTACGAGGGTGGAATACATCTCATTTGCGAATTTTTGGACGTTTTCCTTTGTATCACGAGATATCATGTTTGAAAATTTTGGCACAAGAACTGCATTTAACGCGCCTTCTGCGAAGAATCTTCTGAAAAAGTTTGGAAATTTTATTGCAAATGAATATATGTCCATGAACATTCCTGCACCAAATACGTTGGCTAGGATCATTTCGCGAACGACCCCGGATAGCCGGCTAATTCCTGTCCATCCACAAACGGTGAGAAAAATGCGAATAAATGTCATGGTTGTGATGTTCTAGCTTACGATTTCATGAGTATACAGCGAAAACGTAAGGGGGGCCATCATATACCGGGCCCCCAAAAAATTATGAACCGTAATTTGAAGAATTGTGGAGCTTTTGTCCACTCAAAAAGTTTGTAATCTTTCGGAGAGTGGCATACATAGTGGTTTTATAAAAAAGACGATGCGAAACAACTCCCACGCTGGAGCCAAACTGGATGAGCAAAAAAATCCCGTCTTAACAAAATAAGACGGGATACAACAGCGAATCTAACCAGGTGCAACGAAAACAGAGCGACTACTCTTCGTCACTGAGCAACACTAGCAGCTATCACTTCCTCTTCGCTGTTACAGACCGCGAGCGGAACGACTACTCTTGCTCATCAGGTGCCTGTTATGCTGCCTGTTGTCGTGCCTGTTCAGCTGCCTGTTGTCGTACCAGTTCTGCTGCCTGCTCTACAGTTAAATCTGGATCAAAGAATCTAGTCCAACCCTCATTTCTTGAAACCATACTGACTACCGCAAAAGTTACTCGCCAATCTTCTTGAACTTCCGCCACCCTTTCTGCTAGGTTCATTACCTGTTCAACTAACCAATTGGATCCCTCTATCGCCTGAACAGCAAGCTGGGTAAGCTCACTCAGCGCTAGCCCCTCATCGTTTTCGTCGGGAAGCACGCCGGCTGCGTCAGCCACCGCGCATAAGTTCGCGGTTAAATTCCCCAATGTATTGCTAACGGAAGCAAGTGCATCTCGTGCAGTTCCAACTCCTTCAAAATCGACCAGCTTACTAACGTCGGCCCTCACGATCTCATCTTTAGTAACAACTTGGCCAGTATCAATCGCACTCTTTATTAATTGTACAACGTCATGGACGTTCTCTTGACTCACTTCTGTCCCTCTCGGGAGCACCCCAAGCCGGAGTGCTACATTTCCAAGCCACTGATACTCCTCTGGAGTAAGATCCACCGCGGCAGGCAACGCAATAGACAACGGTATACTTTGTTCTTGAAGAGAGGCCTGCGAGGAACTACTATCCCTACGAAAATTCACAAAGCGCGTCTGCAAATCATCACCATCCCTTCGAGATGTATTCAAACGTCTACTAGACCTTTGAGATGTATTAAAAAGTCCACTAGATATTTGAGATGTATTAAAACGTCCACTAGACCTTGCACTCGAATCGCGAGATCCAGGAGCGGGTCCAGTTGCTGTTGCATCAGGTCCAATTTTTAGTGTTACCTGAGGCAGCTCTTTAGACACATCAGTTTTTACTGGCTCTTGCCTTTTCGGAGGCTCAGCATCTTCTCCTGGCTTCTGCTTTTCCTTAGGGCCAGTAGGTCTCCTGAACCGTGGCTGCGTAAACCCAGGCTCATCTCGTGTTTCATCGCCACTGTTACCTTGATGTAGAACAGCCTCCTTGCTATACATGGAACTAACCAAGTCCTTAACCCCAGTCTTTCCCCACACTCGCCTCAGCTCTCCAGCAAGTTCTTCCCGCTTATTGAAGTTACCATTTCTTCCGAGAAGCTGAGAAACCGCTGTGGCCGAATCGGTTTCATTAGTCACATGTATTTGATACAGCGCCCGACCAATCTTTTCCGCATCAACACCATATTTGTTAGCTATATCATCCAACGGACCTCCCCAGCTGGACCCAACAACCAACACTGCACCCAATAATAAACCCTTATAATTCATATGAACCTTCCTTTTGTATACATTTCTAAAAAAACGAACCAATTAGTTACGTACCAACGATCACCACATACCATCTTTATAGCAGAATCATTTAAATAAAATCAACCCCTATTTAAAAGAATATACTAATATTAGGTGCTTTTACGCCTAAAGGGTACCAAATTCACAAAAAACATACATATTATTATTTTATTAGCAGTATCAATCTCATGCTCGATTCGCGCACATAAACCCTATTATTGCGGGAGATACTCGGGTAGAATAAAAGATATTTTTGCATGTGGCAGGTGTTCCTTCCCTAATTTACTTGAGTCATAAGCAAACAGCTTCTTAATCTTTTATCAAACGCGCCTAATCATTATGTTTCAATAAAGTTGCAAATCTAGGTAGAATCAACACAGTTCCGTTGTTTTTTTTGTGTAGCGTGTTGTTAAAAAGGATAGCCCATATACTAATCATTATTGCGCGGGTATTGCGTCCTGTTAGGTATGTATTTGCGACAATTGTAGGATTAATCTTTTGCTACGTTTTATGTTTGAGACTTAGCTTGCCTCAGCATTGCATAAACCACTTTCTTAGTAAAAAATTTCCAGACACGCAGATCCACGTTGGTGAAATATTGGGGCCATTTCCGTTTGTGTTTAATGTTAGGAGTATAAACATAGACTCTAATGTTTCGTTCGATGATGTCCACATATCTCTTTTAACATTAAATGCGAAAGTATTCGTTAAATCAGCAACGATTTCTGCGGGTGAAAACAATAATAAGGGCGTAGGTGATGGCGAGCTCGGAAGCGGCAAAGAATACGTGGGCGAGGGCGGAAGTAATAACGAAAGGGAAGGGAAGGGCAAAATAGGGGCAAGGAAGAAAGAAAAGGCGATGGTGAAGGCGGAAGAAATAAAATAGATGAATGTATTTCCGCGAATAACAAAGTCGAACAGCTATATAATTTGTTGTCTGCGAACTATAAAAAATTCTGTGTCCTTAGTTTTGTTGACACATTTACATTAGATAACTTGAAATATGGAACGCGAAATTTTGGCGTTGTCCTTCGCAAAAAAGAATTCACGGCGTTTGAAAAGGGAACAGACTCTTCGCTGTGCGTTAGCAACGTGCATACGACGGATCAGTCGTGTTCATGCGATTATGAAGTGCAGTTTGATGGCGGGACTTACAAAGGAGTTGCCCAGTTTTTTCCGGAATATTTAACAATAAGCGCGCAAATATCAAAGCAATCTACGCTGGGGGAGGGCGGTACTGTGCACCTTAAAGTAATGTACGAACAGTTTTTGCGTAGGGTTCGTGATTTTATTGGGCCACCGGGGAAAGGGGCAAGCGAAGATGAAGGTGAGAGTACAGGAGGCGATAAGGATACAGAGAAAGGTGAATGTCTAGGAGAAGATAAAAAAAAAATCAATAAAGATTTTGGCGCATTCGGGTACGTCTTAGTTCCGTATGAAAACGAAACCATAATAGGTTGCATACAGTTTGACGGGAATATTAGCATAAGTATATTCAAAAGTGGCGATATTTTTGTTAAACTTCATAAGGATTTTGAGTCCATTTCTTCGTTTTGCAGAAAATTAAAGGAGCCACTTGGACGACTTAACATCAAAAAAGTATCTGACGAAGGACTTTCTGTCGAGCCCTCTTCACCTCATTCTGTAGAGCCTGCCCCCCTTAGCGCTGTGCAGTTGCCGCCTCCTCCTTCCGTTGTTTCGGGCCAAGCGTTCTCGTTCATTCCTGAACTTTCGTTTGAATGCGACATCCCATCTTTGGTTACACTTAATGGATCATATAAAGATTATCAGCTAAATATACAAAAGTTTCAGTGTAAAGTCGGGCAAAAGCTGATCACATCCAGCGAAATATGCGTAGACTTTAAACAAAAACGCGTGGAGCCAATCAAAATAACCGTTGACTCGTATGGAATAAACACGTCTGCTTTTTATTTCGAATCTGAAGAATTACGGAATAAACCGAACAGCTTGACTTGGGCAATGACGTCGATTCCACTTTACACCTCAAATAAAAAAATGTACTTTGGTGACTTGGATATACAAGGCTCAATTGAGAAAAATTTAGGCGAAATAAAATTCAATCTATCGCCATCTCCAAAAGTTTCGCAGTCAATTCTACGCCTAAACGTAACCGCGGACGGTGTTGTTCGCGTGTCAAAAGACCGCATAGTTCTTGAGTCTTTACATATAAATACTCCAGATAATTCACAAATCCGCGCATCTCTTGAAGTGCATTCGTCAAAATTTTTAGACTTGATTTCGGCATTATCAAAGATCGCTAACCAGGAGCCAATCCTCGACAGCACTGTGCACTTAAGCGGAAAAATAGACGGAACGCTATCTTTAAAGCCAATCTCGGTCTTCCTCAACACGGGGGACGCAATCTCCGGGAAAGTGTCCACAGCGCTAGACATTTCGGGAACAATAGCCGCTCCAAACCTAGCGGGAACATTCTCTTTGGCAAACGGCTACTACGAACACTTCAGCAACGGCATTATTCTTAAGAATATCACGTTAGCCGCCAAAGGGGACGGCAGCGCGCTAAAAATCACGGAGGTTCGCTTGGATGACGGCACTTTTCGCGGGGACCGCTCTGCTGGCGACTGGGCTCGCAACGTCAAGGCGCCCCCTCAACGGTGTGCTGGGGGCAATGGCGCGCTCACCTTGCTTTCTCCTAACCACGTTTACGAGCCGCGCCTTTTGCTGAATTTATGTTGTAATTTCTTACAAGTTGCTTACGGAAATGTCGTCAAGGCGCGCGCAAGTGGCGGACTGAAGCTGGATGGCCCTCTCACTGGGAAATCGAGTACGCCAATGATTACGGGGGATGTATCTATCGACGATATGACCGTAAGCGTGTCTACGGATACAGCTCAAGCGGACAGCGATAACTGGACAGTGTTCGAGAACGGCAAACCAATATTGGTTCCGAAAACTAAGGTTTCTGTTAGTAAGAATCAAGGGGGACGCTTTGGAATGAACGTCAAACTAACTGGGAATGTCGTTGTGCAAACCAACGGGCTGAAATGTTTCCTTACAGGGAGCATGCTCGCCAAGGGGTCAATCGTAAGCCCGTATTTAGTTGGGCAGATGACCGCAAACACAAGGTTGTCCAGCCAATATAATTTGTTTGGAAAGATTATGAGTGTAAATAGCGGGTTCGTTAGTTATGATGAGAATAATATAAATGATCCGTATATTAAGGTAGTACTTGCGACAAAAATAAATAGGATAGATATATTTGCAACGTTGTCAGGGCGTTTGTCTAATACGAGTATAACATTACAATCGCACCCGCCTCAGAGTTCAGAAGAGATTTTGTCGTTGCTGTTGTTTGGTCAGGGGCTAAACCAGCTTTCGGCGGATCAAAACTCTCGAATCAGGGCGTTTTCATCTCACATGTTACAGGGGAATCCTCTAAGTTTCATAGATAAGCTAAGGAATAAGTTGAAGCTTGATTCTCTTGAGGTTGTGGATACACAAGACATGTCCAGTGGAGAAACGACGCAATCTGTGCGTGTAGGGAAAAAAATCAAAAATGCGAAGATTTTTATTGACCAGGACTTATCGCAAAAGAACAACAGCAAAATGACGGTGCGCTATGATATCACGCCGGAAATTGGGTTGGATGCCAATATAGGGACGAACCGCGGGTCTTCTGGCGTGGGGATACAGTGGATGAAGCGGTATTAGATTGCGGGCTGTTTGAATGAATAATCGTCGCGATTTGTCACTTTTGTGT
>JAISRQ010000057.1 GCA_031273545.1 Holosporales bacterium | reverse complement strand
GAGAGTCCGAGAGTCCGAGAGTCCGAGAGTCCGAGAGTCCGAGAGTCCGAGAGTCCGAGAGTCCGAGAGTCCGAGAGTCCGAGAGTCCGAGAGTAATATTGCCTCACCTTTATACCTTTGTCAATCATGAATCTTCCTATTTTACAAAAAAAACTTATCCGCCCTGATTTTACCACGCAACAGGCCAAAAAATCCTAAAAATATTTCAAAAAAAATGCATCACGCGAAAAATAGAATAAGCAAGATATTTTTTCATCAAACGCATAAACACTAGGCCTATCAACGATTCCGAACTGGGACGTTTTAGTATTTGCACTTTGTTGACGTAAAGCCCTATCCTTAAAGTACGAGGTAGCAAATCCTGCTACTCAGCTGTCGCGACAAACACAATCAAATAAATAAACGACAAACTATGTGATGTTTTTACTAAAAGAGGTCTATTATGTTTAATGCAAATATGTTTACGAAATGTACGATACAACTTCATTTATCATCAAATAAATTGCAAAAATTTGAATCCATTAGATGCATAAGAGGTAGGCTGCATGAATTCATGAGTATCATGAAAAAATGGCCATTAGCTGTTCTTGGAAAAACGAAAAGAAAGCCAGATCCGTCAATTGAATCGCGTATCAAAACGCTATGTCCATTATTCACTTGGTCGAATCTATCGAGGAAATTCTTCATGCGCAGACCTGCAACAGCCCCTCCTGTTGGTTTGCGCTCATTTATGTTAGCCTTCTGTGTGAATTGAGCTTTGTCGTTAAATAACCAAACACGGTGGAAGCATCGGACATTCTTCCGTTGTGAGAGTTAATCAAGCTATAAAAGTTTTATTCTGTTACGTTTGAATATGATGCAGGCGATTTTTACTCGCCTCAAAAAAAAAGGAGAGCCCCCATGCTATGCCCATTTGACTTAACACCGTCTCAGATCGTGACGGAATTGGATAGATATATTGTTGGTCAGCACGAGGCCAAGAAAGCTGTTGCCATTGCGCTACGAAACCGCTGGCGAAGAATGCAGATTCAGGCATCATTGCGCGAAGAAGTTCTGCCTAAAAATATACTTATGGTTGGGACAACTGGAGTTGGAAAAACCGAAATAGCGCGACGCCTTGCGCGCTTAGTGAAGGCACCGTTCATAAAGGTTGAAGCAACAAAGTTCACTGAAATTGGATACGTTGGACGCGATGTGGAACAAATAATACGCGACCTTGTCGAGATTGCAATCAAGATGATGACTCAGCAAGCAAAAGAAAGTGTCATGAATATGGCACAAGAGCAAACGGACGCGCGCTTACTAGATGCACTGACGGGGGTAGGAGCTAGCTTGGAGACTCGCATGCGCTTCAAACTAAAGCTTCAGAACGGAGAACTCGACAACAGCATAATCGACATAAAAGTCAACGATACACCTGTTCAGACAATGGATGTTCCTGGAATGCCGCAAATGGGCATGATTAATTTAGGGGACATGTTTTCTCAAGCATTTGGGAAAGAAAAGCAAGTCCTGAAAAAGATGCCGATAAGCGAAGCCAGGCGAATCATATTACAGGAAGAATCCGAAAAATTGATTGATCTAGGTAAAATTATCGCCGACGCAATTGACGCTGTGGAACAAAACGGAATTGTTTTTATTGATGAGATCGACAAGATTTGTGCGGCAAGGGAAAATTCGCGTTCGTCAAGTGTAAGTCAAGAAGGGGTGCAACGGGATTTGCTGCCGCTTATCGAGGGAACGAGCGTTTCCACTAAATATGGACAGGTGCTGACTGACCACATTTTGTTCATTGCCTCCGGGGCGTTTCAAATCGTGTCGCCATCAGATTTGCTTCCGGAGCTTCAAGGGCGCCTTCCTGTTCGCGTAGACCTAAAGTCGTTAACAAGGGATGATTTTGTTAAGATTTTAACGGAACCTGAGTCAAACTTAATTCGTCAATCTACTGCATTACTTGAGACAGAAGGCGTTACTCTTACGTTTCAGACAGACGCAATAGAGTTGTTGGCGGACATTGCAGTGGAGATGAACGGTAAAGTCGAAAACATTGGGGCTCGTAGGTTGTATACGGTTATGGAAAATTTACTCGAAGATATAAACTTTGAAGCAGACGCGAAGAGAGGGGAAACTATTGATATTACGGCGGAGTTTGTCGAAAGCAAGCTTGCTAATTTGGCAAAGAGTCACGACTTGCACCGATTTATTTTGTAAGGAGAGAGGTATCCTACTTTCGTTGCGTTCATTCCTATTCGGCGCCAAGAGTGGAACAGTTGCCGATCGGAGATTGGGTGTAACACAGGCAACAAAAAAAGATTGCTCAAACCAGATAGTGGTTGACTTGAGTCTTCACCCATTATATGCTTGCTTCATTAGTGTAACATAAGGTGATATTATGATAGAGACTTCAAACAGTAAGCGCATGGTCGCTTTGTCGATCGTAACAGGGTGGATGTTTTATTTGCTTTGCTACATATCGAGGGTAGAACCTAGCGTTTTATCAAACGAGCTCATGCGAGAATTTAACATGACGGCATCTACATTTGGTGTCGTTATTTCTTCGTTGTACATTACTTACTGTCTTATGCAAATTCCAAATGGAATTTTATTGGATAAATTTGGCAGTAGAGCCATAATGTCCGTAAGTGCATTACTTTGCGCCATTGGACTTTTTATTTTTGGAAGCGCAAGGGGTCCTATACAGCTTGAAATAGGAAGACTCGTACTTGGTCTTGGTTCAGCTTCTGGTTTTATAGGATGCACAAAAGTAATCAGCGATTTGGTGCCGCCCCAGAAGTATTCCGTGTATGTTGGGATATCCATGTTTGTTGGATGTTTAGGAGGGATTTGTGGAAGTGTTCCGACAGCGTATCTTGTTGCTTATTTTGGATGGAGAACGACAACTTTCATCATAGCGTCGTTTGGTATCATTTTGTCTTTTTTGGCAACTAGGATTGTGACACTCAACTCTCAGGCAGATAGTCAAGCTGCGGCAAAATCCAGCCCTCTTGGCGGAATCAAAATTCTTGCAAGAAAACCAAAGTTTTGGATGTTGGGGATTTACGGCGCGATCAGTTACCTCCCGTTGAGCGCCATTGCTGAGCTTTGGTGTACTCCGTTCGTGGAAAAAAAATACGGCGTTCCAACTTCAACAGCCGCCTTATCCGCTACTTGCATTTTCATAGGCTACGGAATAGGAAGCATCATTACCGCTGGACTTGCTAATTTTTTTAAGAGTTGTAAAAAAGTTCTTTTTATTTTTACTATTCTTATGATCTGCATATTTATTCCAATAATTTATGGGAATGGAATCTCTCTAAGCGTTTGTTTCTTGCTCTTGTTCTTTTTTGGAATATTTGGAGGAACGATCCCGCTCTTCTTTACGATTGCGTTTAGCATGGTTCCAAAACAATATGGCGGAACCTCATCAGGGTTCACGAATATGATAATCATGACTGGTGGATTCACGTTTCAGCCGCTTCTAGGAAAATTGCTGGATTATTTTAGAGGTGGAATAGTTGATGCAAACGGTTTTCCGCTATATACACTGGAAATGTACCAAAGTGCATTCCAAGTTGTTCTGATGTGTATGATTCTATCGATATTCTTGATATTCTTCATAGACGATGTTAAGTCCTCTGATGCGTGAAAGTGAACATAAACTACGTATACTTAATTCAGCCAATGTGCAGAAATAAGTCAATTTTGTGTTGCAAAAATTGGTGAGTAACTGTTTCTCACTTCAATAATTTCTCTTTTGGCCGTTGGTTATTTTTTGAGTATTATCAATGAAAAAAGCATCACCAACGTGCCAGATCAGCAATGCCTGGCTTAAAAGTTTTTTGTTCTCAAGTAAGCCGCGTACGGCTCGCCATTCTAGAACAGTGAAACATCCGGCAAATCGTTTCGAAAAACACTTTGCTCTGGGCACTGCACTAACACAACGTTATTCGTAAAGGTAACATTGGTAACTAAATACTGTGAGCGCAGCACGCGTTCTAGTGCGGGGAGTAAAATGTATAGATGCTACTGTAATTGTGTCCCACTAGCTATCACGAATAAGGACGTAATAAAACGCCCTCAAGTAGCCAACTTCGGAGCATAAAGATCTATTGTACTAGGAAAACGGCTGCCTAAGTTTACTAATTCCGGACAATAGAGTGATCTTAACCCGCTCTGTTCAAAGGCTTGGTCGCCAATGGTGGTTACATTGGGGCAATGGAGTAATTTTAACGCTGAACAGCCATAAAACGCCCATGGGCCAATGGTAAGTGCTTGTGGAAGATAAACTGTTTCTATACTGCTGTTCGCAAAACATGCGCTCTGCGCAACAGTAATTACGCCTCCTAATCTGATTTCTTTGATCGGTTTTTGGTTAGCAAATGTTGCATCAGCAAGTGATGTACCCCAATTGCTTACTTCTAAATATTTTAGTTTTTGCGTCGTAAGGGTTTGGATTGAGCTCTTCTGGGTGCTGGTTATGGTTCCGTCAAACATTTGAAGGGTTTCGAGGTTCGTTAGCTTGTCGAAATCTAGCCCGGTTGGCGAGTAGTTTCCAACAATTATCATGCGCTTGTACGTGCCGAGGGCGGAGATTGTGCTGGAAGAAATGGACGACTGGTTAATCAGCGCAAGCAAGGTCGGGTCAGCCGGAGTGCGCGTGGTGATAAATGATGCGAAGGCAGATTGCCCAGCAGAAGTTGCAGAGGATCGCAATACGTTCGCAAAAAAGTCGTGATCGGAGATAACTGGAGTCAGTTCAGCTCGTGCTTTTACGATGGAGGCCTTGGTTTCGGTGACGTTGTCGGAGATTTGTTTGCGATAAGAGGCGATGGTAACGGGGCCAGAGTTGACGTTTGATGCGGTTGAGTCAAGGAGCGACGTCGCCGTAGAAAGCGCAGTGTCGAAGATCTGAACGAACGTTTGACTTGTGGAATAGATGGGGAGAGAGGCAGTGAGTAAGGCGATTAATAAAATTGCTGAAAAATGGATGCATTTTCGTAAGTTATGGACGCAGCTCGCCCAAAAGTTCAGAGTCCGAGAGTCCGAGAGTCCGAGAGTGATATTGCAGGATCTTTGTGCATTTGTCAATCATAAAATTCCCTATCCTACAAAAAAACTTACCTGCCAAATTCTACCACGCAACAGGCGCAAAAATCCTAAAAAAATGCATCTCAAAAGAAATAGAATAAGCAAGATATTTTTTTGCCAGACGCATAAACACTAGGCATATCAACAATTCAAAACTGGGACGTTTTAGTATTTGCACTTTGTTAACGTAAAGTCGTACTATTAAATCATAAAGGGGAGCAAATCCTGCTACTCGGGCGTCGTGACAAACGCAATCAAGTTAAATAATCGACAAACTAAGTAATAATTTTGTTAAAGGAGATTTATTATGTTTAATACAAATATGTTTACAAACGATACAATGCAAGATCATTTATCATCAAAGAAAATGATAACTTTTGATTATGCAAAGAAAATATTTGAGCGGCCATTCCTAGATTTAATTGCGGATTCCCACGCCGTCCATGTAGCAAACCACGTCCCAAATGAAGTTCAGGCAAGCACTCTGCTTAGTGTACAAACTGGAGGCTGCTGCGAAGACTGTGCCTATTGTGCGCAATCCATTCGAAACGGAACAAAAGCGCCAAAGCAAACAATTACAGACATTGACACAATTATGCACGCAGCACAAAGGGCAAAAGATATCGGAAGTTCTCGCTTTTGCATGGGAACGTCGGGTCGAACTCCAAGCTGCGATATATTTAAGTTGATGTGTGAAGCGATAAAAAAAGTAAAAAAACTTGGCTTGGAGACTTGCGTAACAATGGGAATGTTAAATGAAGCGCAGGTAATCGAACTAAAGGCGTGTGGCTTGGATTTTTATAATCATAATATTGATACGTCCCCTGAATATTACGGAAACATAATAACCACGCGCACAATAGACGACCGGGTTAATACAATTAATCTTGTACAAAAGCACGGAATAAAAGTTTGCACAGGCGGAATAATTGGCATGGGGGAAACGAATGATGACCGCATAAAGATGCTTGTGCTGTTGGCAAATTTGGATGCTCACCCGGCGTCAATTTCCATTAACCGCCTCGTTAAGGTGCCAGGGACACGACTAGAAGGGGTGCCAGATGTGGATCCATTCGACTTTGTTCGTTGTATTGCGTTGGCTCGGATACTGATGCCCGCGTCGGTCGTGCGCATTTCAGCCGGGCGCGAATCCATGAGTGATGAAATGCAGGCGTTGTGCTTATTTGCCGGAGCGGGCAGCATCTTCCTTGGGGAAACGTTGTTGACGGCACCGAATGCGGAAGTCTCGCGCGACTTGGAATTGATGAATCGCTTAAATATAAGGCTTAACGGAATACCCGCTTCGTCCAAGAGAAGGTAGGAGGTCATTCATTTTTGTCGAGTGATATGGCGAATGATACATTTTCTCTATGGTGATTGACAACAACGATTCCAGACACTGTAAAAATTAACTTCTGGAAATGCGGATCAAAAGACTCTATAGATACAGACGGATTTTGTATTCGCGTCTCATACAAGCGAATCATCATTTCACAGTGACTAGCGAAGTCGGGCCAGTTGTCCCCACCTTCAGGGAAAATATTTTTTGTATTAGGAAGCCCCATCAACCCTTCTATTCCCGATAAAGTGGATTCGTCTTTTGATGCATTCCTGTATTGGAACATTTGATCCGACGGAAACGAGGTGCGCGCATTAAAAATATCACTTAATTCTTTTTGGATAGATTGCAATAGTTGGTCTTTATTCAAGAAGATACTAACATTCGGTGCTTCGTTCAGAAACTCAGAAGATTCCGTTAACTGGTCGAAAAGCAACGCTTTTGCCACGAAGCTTTTCTTTACCGCGGGCTCTTTTGCCACGGAGTTCTTCTTTATCGCTGAATCTATTGCAGCCACAAAACCCCCACACAGTAGATAACCTGTCCCGTCGATTGGCGAAATGCTCGTAGTAAAAAAAAGGCCGAGACCGGAATCGAACCGATATTCAAAGATTTGCAGTCTTCTGCATCACCATTCTGCCACTCGGCCACATCAAAAGAAGCGGACTGCGCGTACTATTAACACTCCCCCTCTATGTCAGAATACAACAAACTCACAGGTAAAAACCATTCTGTATTTGCAGTAATATGAAAATTGATAAGTTAGATGACCACAAATTCATATTGACTCTAGCGCAAATACACTGTACAGCCCCCGGAAAACTACAAATTTTTGGGTAAGAACAAACACTTGCGATTATTCGGTTTTCGATTCGCAATCTTTGTTGATCCGGAAGAGCTACGCCCCAAAAACGAACTCTTTGTGAGAACAAACGCTTACGATTATTCTGTTTTCTGGTCCGCAATCTTTGGAGGCCCCGGGGGAGCTGTCGTCGCCGAGGTCTGAGTCCACGCGATTCAGCCCTTCACCGGGGTATTTGTTACAAGGCTACCTATTTTTAGCAATAGCTTTTAGTGTCAGCCTTAGAGTTCAGGCTGCCGACACAGCAGGCTCTTCAACTGGATCTGCGACTGGCTCAACGTTAGTCGGCGCTGCTACAGCCGGCTCAACTTTAGGTTCTGAAACGGGCTCAACGTTAGCTGGCTCTGCTGGCTTCGGTTCTGCTTTTGTCGCAGGCTTTGCCTTGTGACAGCACGAAAGGATTTTTGCAACTTTCTTTTTTATTTCCTTTGTTTCTTTCGCCAACTCTTTCGCCTTTTTGCCTTTTTTACCAGCATCTGGCTTCTCGGCCACTGCCAACAACTTAGCGACACGACTATATAGTTTCACAATTTTTGCAGAACACTTGTCATTGCTACCAGCTGCAAGATGGTATAATACCAGCTGCTTCAGAGCAGGTTCAATACTCTTAAGAGAATCAAGACCCTCCTGAGTTGACTTTCCTCCACAAATATTCGACAACGCATCAACCGCCTCTTGCCGCGGGGCAGCCAGTTGTTCTGGCGAGAGAGTTTGCTCGCCTAAGGTTATTCCTAACTTATTAGACGCAGCAAGCTCTGAAAACGAACAACTGCATGCAACAATACAACCTAACGATAACAAAAGTTTTTTCATACAGATTTTTCCTAAAATATACCATCCCACTAACAGTATTTCGCATGTAATAAAAAAAATCTATACCCCTGTTTACGTTTCGTGTACATTGTCCATAAGTTGTTGCATATTTCGTGAACATGTTATCTTTCACGCATCAATAATTTTCTACTTTTCGCCATTGATTGTTTCTTAATATTATCATGGACAGTACGTTTAATACAAAAAAGCATTATTAATGTCCCTGATGATATAGTACAATCCAGTGTAGCATTTTACGAAAAGACAACTACAAATGAGTGGAAAAACTAAAGCAGTTACCGATGAACTAGTAGAGCAATGCAAAGTAGAGCTAAAAAAACAAGGAATACGAGGAGAAAACGGAAGAAGACTTCAAGCAATAATATCCGCCAAAGGGTTTGGAATAACAGCTGTTGCAAAAATCTACAACATATCCAGAAGAACGTTGTTTCGGTGGATCGCGGCTTTCAAAGAAAAGGGATGTGCTGGATTTGACGCCGCTCCTGGACGAGGCAGACCGGCCCGCATTA
>JAISRQ010000121.1 GCA_031273545.1 Holosporales bacterium | reverse complement strand
ACTCAAACGCGATCAAATACCGGGTTTTTATTGCGAGTAAAAACGAACGCGACTTCAATGAAACACTAGTCTTTATTGTCATCGCGGAAATCCATGGTTTTATCGCGTTTGAGTATATACCGGGGCCCCCAAAGATTGCGGGCCAGAAAATGAATAATTGTAAGCGTTTGACCGCCTAAAAAAACCGTAATCATTTGGGGAGTGGGTACATCAGCGTTTTGTCATGCACTCTAGTTTGCTCAGTTATTCCTTTCTTTAAACATCACCAGGTAACATCAGCACCGAAGCTTGAGTGCGAATTAATGCATTAGGGTCAGCCTGTATAAACCTGCGACAGCTGAAGAATAAATTAGGATTTTCGAAAGTATCCATACAGATTTCCTCGATATTTGTTGCACATTTTAATTGGGTTATTGCAATCTTTGGAAGATCCACATGCCATCCATCAGCTTGCTTGGACATACAATTCGCGTAATCTGGAAAATTTTCCAAAAAACTTTCATCTACAACATAATTTTCCCTACGAATACACGGACCAATCGCTGCAACAATGTTGGTTGCCCCGAGGGAATGCATTGCTGAGATAGTCTCATTTATTAGCTCTGCTTTCAGCCCCTTCCAACCACAATGTGCCACTCCAACTACCGTTTCGCCGTAAAGCAGGACGGGAACGCAGTCTGCCGTGTAAACCCCTAATAAAACCCTAGGAGTTCGCGTCACCAACGCATCACATGGCTCCGAGACAACGGTTGTATCATCCACTACCAGCACTTTATTTGTGTGTTCTTGGTTTGTGAATATTATTTTTTGCGCAGAGTGACCCAAGCTGTTCACAACTCGTTGCCGGTTATGTAAGACCACGTCGTCAGCATCGCCTCGTCCAAATGCGACGTTGCAAAGGGCGTCGTGGGGACCTTTTGTGAAGAACCCGTGAATAGTTTTATTCAAATTTAATGCTTGAAAGAAGTGACATGTATTCATAATAATCTTAACATGAATGAAGGCGATAAACATTTTGGATAATCGCACATTGTCTGAGAATATGCAACGGGAGTATTTTCGCGTCATCTTTAACGATTTGTTTATACATTTTTTGCTATGATCCACACAGGGGCATTGTAGGCAAAAATACACAGGGGATCATATGAATGACAGAAACTCAGTCTTGCATGGGGGCATATTTTCTAATTTCTCATTGGGATTAGGTTTAGCTTTATGTGGTTTATTCTTGGGGAAGTCAATAGAACGCTCTATTCATCATTTTAAACATAGTAACGCGCACGTAAAAGTAAGAGGATTAGTTGAGCGTAAGGTGAAGTCTGATAAGGGCGTACTTTGTTTTCGTGTACATATAACAGGAAATGACCAAGATGAACTATTTACAAAATCGAAAGAGCTTCGTGAAACCTTGACAAAATTTTTGGCTGAAAATCGAGTTCAAACGCCAGAAATTTATGAAACTGCAACACGTTTAGATGACAGAGTTGCAAATTTTGTTCCAAGTAAGTGGAAAACATCTCCGCCAAAAGATCGCTATGAAGTTCAGTGGACGACTTCGGTTACTTCTTCTGAGGTGGATAAAATAAAGGCGTTGTACTCGAAGGCGGATGGTTTTATCATCGCGCAAACTATGAGTGCACCAAAAACGGCAACTCTTGAGTTTTCTGTTGACCAACCATTCTATGAGTTCACACAGCTAGAAAACCTTCGAGCAGAAATACTCGCAGAATCAACACGTAGTGCTCGCAAGGTAGCAGACCAGTTTGCAGAAGATTCTAAGTGCAAAGTCGGAGAGATACAAACAGCAGAGCAAGGGCTATTTACTGTGGAAAGCGATGGAGGAGATGGAATTGTTAAGAAAATTAGGCTGGTCAGTTACATTTCGTATTTCCTCAAATCGTGACTGTAGTTAGTGTTTTGGTAAGTTTAAGTAAGTGACAGTGACACTTCTTTCTGAGTGTGTGTCTCTATCTGCATGTGCTAGCATCCGTAATTATGGACGATAATTTGCAATAGAGGCACTGATATATGGACAAAATAATAATTACAGGCGGACCGCAACTTCGCGGAGAAATCCCCATTAGCGGGGCAAAAAACGCAGTATTACCACTAATGGCTGCGTCTATTTTGACCGACAAGCCAATTACTCTGCAAAATGTTCCTAAGTTAAGCGACATCACGCTCATGAGCGAATTGCTGTCTCACCACGGGGTCCACGTTACACGCGATTTTTCCGCCCAAACGTGTACCCTACACGCAGCGTCGATTACAGACACTGTTGCACCGTATGAGATTGTCAGCAAAATGCGCGCATCAATCGTTGTGCTTGGGCCGTTGTTGGCTCGCTGTGGAGAAGCGGTTGTGTCGTTGCCTGGGGGGTGTGCAATCGGCACGAGGCCTGTAAACATGCATATTGACGGCCTGCGCTCACTTGGGGCGGACATATACATCGAAAACGGGTATATCCATGCAAAAACCTCGGGGTTGGTTGGCGCGACGATTGTGCTTCCCTTTGCAACAGTAACGGGAACAGAAAATATCCTAATGGCGGCTGTGTACGCGCGCGGAACTACGGTTATAAAGAATGCAGCCAAAGAGCCAGAGGTTTGTGATTTAGCGAATTGTTTGGTGTCTATGGGCGCCCAAATTGGTGGAATTGGCACGGATACGCTTGTAATTGATGGCGGCACGAGGCTGGGTGGGACGACTCATTTTGTAGTGCCAGACCGAATAGAGGCGGCTACGTACGCGATTGCCGGCGCGATCACACACGGGGACGTCGTGCTGAAAAACGTTGTATATGATGACTTGCTTGCGTTTTGGCAGCCATTAGAGAGGGCGGGGGTCGTTATTGAACGAATGGAGCCCCAAGCCGCAAATGCGCATGCATCATACGAGGACGTACGCGTATCAATGTCGGCTGAAATAAAAGGCGTCGACGTAATGACAGAGCCGCACCCCGGTTTTCCCACGGATGCTCAGGCGCAGTTTATGGCGCTGATGACCTTGTGTAATGGGGCCGCCATGATTACGGAAACCATATTCGAGAACCGCTTTATGCACGTTCCAGAGTTGTGCCGTATGTGTGCGGACATAACGACCCACAATGCCTCAGTACTCGTGCGCGGGGTAAATCATCTAACTGGAGCCACGGTTATGGCGACGGATTTGCGTGCCTCGGTCTCGCTTGTGTTGGCTGGACTGGCCGCGAAGGGGGAGACTACCGTTCAGCGCGTGTATCATATCGACCGCGGGTATGAGCGAATCGAAGAGAAGCTGCGCACGTGTGGGGCGGAGATAGAGCGGGTACAAGGTGGTTCTACTGCTTTGTGAACGAATGGACTTTGAAGCTATATAACCGAGAACCACAAATATTGCGGGCCAGAAAATGAAGAATCGTAAGCGTTTGACTTCCCCAACAATCCGCAATCATTTGGGGAGTGGGTATATTATTTTGGGTCCTCCTGTTTTATTTTCTTATTTTCTGATATTGCTTGTCTTTTTTTGCTGCATGCTATTGTGTTTTTTTTCTACCACGTATACAATTCAATAATAGGTACGCACTGTTCCCATCGTCTAGCGGTTAGGACATCGCCCTTTCAAGGCGGCAACACGGGTTCAAGTCCCGTTGGGAATACCAATTTTTGCAGCGTACCGTAGATTGTATTTTGTAGGAAATTTACTAAGAGAAACATATGGCTGTACCTAAAAAGAAAACTTCTAAGTCCCGCAGAGATATGCGGCGTTCACACGACGGGTTGCCCTCCATTAATGCGGCAGCGTGTCCAAACTGCGGTGCTATGCGACTTTCACACCACGCTTGTCCTTCGTGCGGGTGGTATAACAAAAAACAGGTTGTAAAAGTATCCAAAGACACTGTAGACTCGTCAGAAGGTTAAGTTTTCGTTTTTACGTGAGGCTGGTTTTGACTAAAAGACGTGTTTCTTTGCTGTCTCCTCGAAAAAAACATTTTCCGGTGAGCTATGTTGATTCTGTGCTAAATCTTGAAACGCAATCATTTCCTGAGATCAAGTACGTAGCCATTGATGCGATGGGAGGAGATTTCGGTCCCGCTGTCGTTATAGAGGGCGTGAGGCTTGCGTCGTTGCAGATCAAAAAGCAATCAACCGCGAATGTGCACTTTGTCTTTTTCGGCAACCAAGCCGCAATAGAAGAGCAGCTCAACAAACATCCAAATTTATTAGCAATTTCGTCTATTGTTCATACAGATATATTCGTCACGAATGAAATGAAGCCTATTGACGCCCTTCGTCATAAGGATGATTCGAATTTGGGCATGGCGCTCAACTCTGTTGCAAGGGGAGATACGCATGCTGTCGTGTCTGCCGCGAATACTGGGGCGTACGTAACATTAGCAAAGGTAATCTTGGGAACATTGCCAGGAATTGATCGGCCAGCTATC
>JAISRQ010000087.1 GCA_031273545.1 Holosporales bacterium | reverse complement strand
ATGCGCACGAGGATCACATCGGAGCCGTAGAGTATTTGTGGCCATTGCTTAAGTGCCCGGTATACACAACCCCGTTTGCTATGGCGATATTACGACAAAAAACGCGAGACAAACCGTGGAAATCCAATATTGAAATGCATGAAGTCCAATTCAAAAAGACTGTAACAATAGGCAAATATGAAGTGGAATTGTTGCAAATGACTCACTCCATCCCAGAGCCAGCTTGCTTCATAATAAAGACTCCGCTTGGCGTGCTGGTACATACAGGGGACTGGAAGCTAGAATCGTCTCCGGTTATTGGCAAGAAAGTAGACGAACGTCGCTTAAAGCAGATTGGTAGCGAGGGTGTTCTTGCGTATTTCAGCGATTCAACAAATATTTTTACAAAAGACGACGAAAGTTCAGAGAAACGCGTTCGTGAATGTATGATAGATCTTGTGCAAAAGCATCCAGATAAAAGGATAACTGTTGCATGCTTTTCTTCCAATATCGCGCGCTTAGAGACAGCAATTATTGCAGCAAAACAGGCTGGACGAAAGGTTGCCGTCATAGGGCTATCCTTGCAAAAAATGATTGCAGCAGCCAAGGAAACAGGGTACCTGAAAGACATACCGAACCTCATTGACGAGAAAACAGCAGCCTCTATGCCGAATGGGAAGGTGCTGTTGCTGTGCACAGGCTCGCAAGGTGAAGGCAGGTCAGCCTTGGTTAAAATCGCCAACGGCAAACACCCCGACATAAAAATGGGAGCAGATGACCTTGTCCTGTTTTCGTCACGAGTAATTCCCGGAAATGAGAAAAGTATTGGGCATTTGCAAAGTTTATTGGCGCAAACGGGTACAGACATAATTACGTCATCAGAAGAAGGAATACACGCCTCAGGACACCCTTCGTGCAAGGCGATCAAAAAAATGTACGAAACACTAAATCCTAAAATAGTAGTCCCTGTTCATGGTGAAGCGCGACATCTAATCGCACAGGCACACTTTGCAAGAGAGTTCGGTATCCCTCATGTTGTTACGCCAACCAACGGAAGCGTTATCCAGCTAGCGGGAGATGACCCCGGAATTCTGGGAAATGTCCCCTGCGGAAAGTGGGCCGTAGACGGCAAGCGAATGGTCGACTTCAATAGCAGCGTAATCCAAGAACGGACAATTTTATCAGAGCAAGGCGCCGTATTTGCTACGATTGTCATCGGGAAAAATTCCGTGGAATCCGTGGATGTGCGCTTAATTGGCTTGATGACTCCAGGAAGTTTGTATAATAGCCTGAGGGATTGTATAATCCAGGAAGTCAAGGATTTGCTGGCCGATTCCCCGGCAGCTGCCAACAACACGGCAACCGTAAGCCAATGTATAGGTAAAGTTGTAAAAGGCAGGATAGGCAAACGTCCAATTATTGAAGTGCATGTTGTGGATGAAACGGTTTTTTGAGCAGCGTGACGCTATGCCACTGGGGAGGCTTTTATGCCGGTGAAAAAAAAGACAGATTCCGCGGAGATGCATGTTGCTTCTGTGGAGATGTTTGCACCAGAAGTGAAAGCACCATCCCCGTTTTTTAAGGTAAACTCCCCGCCGCCTAAGCCTGCGTTTGCACCACTGGTTATGAGTAATTGTTTTTACAAAAATTCGGCTCGGGCAGATGCGATGCTAATACTTAGGATGCTAGCAAACCAAAACGCCAAGTATGGCGATTATGATGGCTTTATGGAGCAATTAGATAGGGAAATTAGCTTAAAAAATGGGGATTTTGACGCTGAAACAATGGCGCGTGATGCGCTGATAAATAAATATTTGAAGTAGAAAATGAGTAATTCAGCTAGAAAAAAAGTCATATTGTGCGTGCTTGATGGTTGGGGAATACGTAACCCGAAAGGTGCCGTGGATGCTGCAGTAGCAAAGGACGACGCAACACAAGTTGCAACATTCTTTTGGAAGCTGTGGGAAACATACCCGCACTCGCAGCTATGTGCATCAGGGGAGGCTGTTGGTCTGCCGCCTGGCCAGATGGGAAATTCAGAAGTCGGGCACACAACGATCGGATTAGGGCGCGTCGTAAAGCAGGATTTGGCCCGCATAAATGATGCAATTTCAGACGGAACGCTGGCTGCGAAGCTGAGTGGGTTTATCGAAAACTTAAAACAAACGAACGCATCCGCGCATGTTCTTGGCCTAGCTTCCCCTGGAGGCGTGCACTCGCATATTTCGCACATGCAAGCCGTAGTTAACATAATTGCCAGCGCCGATGTCCGTGTGTATGTACACGCAATATTAGATGGACGCGACACCCTTCCTAAAAGTGCGCAACAGTATTTGCACGAATTTCAGTCGAAATTACCAAAAAATGCGATAATTGTGTCCATTTGCGGAAGGTTTTTCGCAATGGATCGCGATAATCGTTGGGAACGCACAAAAGCAGCATATAGCCTAATCGCGGAGCAAGAAGGAATGAGTGCTGCAGATTCTGTGGATTCGCTGCTCAAGCACAATGATTCGAGCGATGAGTTTGTAGAGCCTTCCATGATTGGCTCAGAATATAAGCAAAATCAAAAGGATGGCCTGATTATGATTAACTTCAGGTCAGACCGTGGTCGCCAAATTATTCGTGCGCTAGCCGATCCGACTTTTGATAAATTTCAAAGAAAAACATTTCCCAGGTTCGCTCAAATCATCACGATGACAGAATATGATTCCGACAATTTATGCCAAAGCTTATTTACCAAAGAATCAACAGAGCATTCCCTTGGTGATATCTTTTCCGAAAATAATTTGCGCCAAATTCGTATAGCAGAAACAGAAAAATATGCACACGTAACACACTTTTTTAATGGCGGACGCGAACAACCCGTCGACGGAGAAGAACGCGTATTTGTGCCGTCCCCCACAGTAAGCACGTACGACCAATCGCCGCAAATGAACGCTGAGGGCGTAACGGAGAAAGTAATTAAGGCTATGCAGGAAGACGTTGACGTAATAGTCGTAAACTATGCAAACGCTGATATGCTTGGACATACTGGCAAATTAGCAGCAACCAAAGTATCCATAGAAAAAGTTGATGAGTGCTTGATGCAGTTGGAAGAAAATGCCCAAAAGCACGAATATACGTTATTTATTGTGGCGGACCACGGAAATGCAGAGCAAATGCAAAACGCGGACGGCTCGGCTCACACCATGCACACGACGAACTTAGTGCCATTCATTGTACTAGACAAACGCTTATGTTTACGTGAATCTGGAGAATTAGCGGATGTTGCACCTACAATTTTGCAACATTTAGGAATACGCCAACCTAGAGAAATGACGGGGAGCTCGTTGTTGGCTCTATCAAATTAGATTTTTTGCACATATCCCGGCGGCCCCAAGTGATTGTGAGAAAGGATACGAAAATAGTAGGTGTTTTTGACCCTTAAAAAAACCGCAATTGTTTGGGGATTTACGCCTCCATTCCAAATTATTACGGACCGTTTGGCCCAACGAACGCTTGCTATGGTTCTATTTCTGACCCGCATCAGGGCCTCCGGGACACAAATGGCGAACGATACAGTCACCACACTTTGGGCGCTTGGCCGTACAAACATATCTACCATGCAAAACTAACCAATGGTTAACCCTATTCCAAAAACGTTGCGGAACAATCGAATACAAATCGGCGTTTAACTGAGTCGGAGTATCCGCGTCCGATAACCCAAGGCGACGAGACACACGAAATACATGCGTATCCACCGCGATGTCCCCCGTCCCAGCCAAAACATTAAGCACCACGTTCGCAGTCTTAATTCCAACTCCAGAAAGCTGGGTCAGGTCCTCGAACCTAAGCGGCACAACTCCTCCAAAGCGCTCAATTATGATTTTGGCGGATTCGTAAATATAGCGCGCCTTATTTTTATATATGTTTATGGACTTGATTAATTCTGTTAAACGAATAATTCCGTTATCTAATATCTTTTCAGGGGAATCCAATTCATGTAAATGTGCAACCATTATTTTATTGACAGATTTATCAGTCGCTTGAGCAGACAGCATAACTGCAACTATAAACGAGAACGGCGTAGAGTAAATGAGCTCCGACTTCGGATTCGGCTCATGCTCCTCGAATTTTTCGAATATTTGCTCAATTTCTTGGACTGAACGCATTATTTTTCCTAATTTGTGTGATTACGGCGCAACGCCCCCCTATTTTCTAACTACACCAACACCGCGCATTTTGCAAGGAATACTCTCGATTGTTGTGTCAACAGGCTTACTACACCTGCCTTTGTGAGGAATGAATATTTGTCCGTCACCATTTATCTCAGCAAATACGCAATATGGAGGAAATGTTTGCTCAAATTTAAAATTTTCCCCTTCCAATGTCCAATTGGGGATAAACGTCTGGGCTACGCGACCTCTCGTTTTTGGCCAGTTTGAGTCTGTGACAACGTTTATTCGTAGATTCTCAAAACGGTCGTGCCCAACGTACTCTGTCCGAGCGCACTTGTGAAACACATCTCTAAAGTCGGATTTATCGTTGCTATCTCCGCTATTTGTTGGCTCACCGTAAGCGTAATTGTAAGGGAAATGGGCACTTGAAGAACATTCAATTAAAAATTTGCACTGCCCTGTTTCTAATCGGTCAACGAAGCTGTCCCCCTCATTTCTCTTCGTTTGTGATAAACGTAGCCTCCTCTCCCTTTTCAAAAAGCGTGCAACACAAGGGTAAGCTCCCAAGTGATTCATCGCATAAGAAACCGCCCCAAGCGTAGTCGCACACGCTGCACATGGGTACATAATAGAATGGATATGCAAAACTATTACTTCAATATCTTTTTCATTTATTCCTTGAGTCTCACAAATATTTGTAATTATTTCTGATATATTTAAGCGACCAGACTTTTTCCTTGATTCAAACGAAGTACCACCTATTTCATTAAATAGAACGGACAATACCGCGGTCTCGGAACATTGGAATCTTATTTTTTTATTATATTTAATTATGTTGCATTCTTCCCATTTCCCCATGGCAATTCCGAAGTCATGCTTTCTTCCTCCTTGAAGACATAGAATCTGATTTGCGTCTATTTGCTCTCCAGTAAAAAAGAACTTCGCTAAATTTGCCTTTGCAATTAAACGAAACATTTTTGATGCGCATAACCTTTTGGCCATGGAAGCAGGGTCAGAATAGAACTCTTTGTCATGAGGGTTTATGCCTTCTTCTTTTGCAATAATTAGCAACTCTGACGTACTCATTTGCCACAATTCATTGCAAATTTGTTCAGATTTTGCGGTGCCACATAAAAGCTCATCGTCATAAAACAACGTAATGCCACCACACGAAGGTTCCCATGTACAGCCAGCGGGAAACGCTATGGCAAGGTTATTTCCACTTCTCACAAGATTACAGGCTTTTGCAGCGGACAAATGCTTACGATTATTCAGTCCCTGGTCCGCAACCTTTGTGGCCCCCGGTACATCACCACGTCCGCCCTCCTCTGCAAGAAACTTCGTGTACGCCTTATATGTTTTCCCATCCTTATACACGACAGTGATTGCGGCTGCGGCTGCGTTATACCGTTTGGCTCGTTCAAATTTGTCTTTGTCAGTACGCCGAACGTCCCTGAATGCACAATCCACAACGGTCCTCAACGCTTGCTGAATGTGGTCTGATTGACAATGTGTTTCGTCCATCTGTTCAAGTCCGAAGCAGCTCGCGCTATTTGTCGTCCATGTATTTATCTGTTGACCATTTACTAAGAAATTAAAACTATTTCTCCACCTAAATCCGTAATCCCCTGTTGTATATTTGGTTGTTCCCCTTTCTTTTCGCAAGTAGCTTCCGTTATCCTCGTTGAATCCATCCCCTACTTCTGAGCATGCCCGATTTCCTTCAGGAGCCACCTGAGAATCTTTTGACGTATTGCAGCAAGCGCTGAGCGAAATGATGCAAACAATCGTAGCAAAACCATAGTAGAACGCGATTTTTTTGGAAAAACAGAAGTTAATGCCATTTGAGCCTACTTTGTGCCTTGATTTAAAGCCTAGACTGGGGTCCTTAAAGGTTGCTGACCAAAAACTTAACAATCGTAAGCGTTTGTCCACCCAAAAAGTCTGTAATCTCTTGGGGAGCGAATCTATATTTAAAATTTTTTTCATGATATTGAGATCTTCACTTTAACTACGATTTTGCTATTGGCTTGATTAGAGCATTTCCCCCTACTCCATGTAAATACGGAAAAACTTAAGTTATACATTCGAACGAAATGAATATAGAATTGCGATCTCGTAACATTTTATGGCAAAATGCAGAAAAAAGATTACGGACTTTTGGGAATAACAAATGCTTACTGTTCTTCAGTTTTTTGTTCGCAATCTTTGGGAGCCTAGGTAATCCACCCATTTCAAGAAAGAAGACGAAGAAAAGTATGCTTCCTTTTTACATTGAACAGTACGATCAGTTAGATAGCACGAACACATTTGCAAAACTGCGCATATCACAAGGCACAGTCCGGCCTTATTGCGTCATCATGTGCCGTCATCAATCAAAAGGGCGCGGCACAAAAGATCACACATGGGTATCTTTGGACGGGAACATATTTATGTCGATTGTAATGCCCTTATACAAAGGCTGGACATCTGAAGAACTGTCGACCACGGCTGGAATAGGAGTTGCCCGGATGGTCGAACAAATTGTAAATAACTCAGCAGAAACAAACGCTACTCAGCCAATTGTCTCGATTAAATCGCCAAACGATGTGCTTATAAACGGGAAGAAGGTTAGTGGAGTGCTCATCGAAATCGAAAGTCGTGCGCCCACTGCTTCCGTCTCAGGAAAACAAAATCCCCTATCAGAAATAAACGAATGTGCCTCAGACGAATTTGCAGGAAACGAATATGATAAAAACGGACCTACTGTGAACAAATATGCGGGAAACGAGCGTGCGACGAGCGAATATACGGGAAACAGACATGCAACGAACGAATTTGCAATAATTGGAATCGGAATAAATTTGGTCGCTTCACCAGGGAATATGGAAGCTACCTATTTGCAAAAGTATTCTCCTTACATTACTCATGAATACGCAACAAAAACGTTACTACGCGAGATTTCCTCAGTATTCGAACCACTATTACAGTGATGTGATTTCCTTATATTCCTTAGAAAATTACTGTACAACGTCCGCATCCCCCTTGTGGAAAGACCCACATATTAATACAATGTGTACAAGTAAAACAACGGAAGGGCGCGCGTGAACATTTTTGATAGTGTTAAGGATCCAGTCGGGGAAAGCCCCCTTGCAGAAATTCCGTTAAAAGGAACTGTTCTCAGTTTCGGAATGGTTGCGGGGAAAGCGTTGTTTTTCAAGATTCCGCAAACAGCGGAATTAGCTTCGTCAGGAGAACTAAACGTTGAAGAGGAAAAAGAAAAGATCAGGCAAGGCCTACAAAAACTGCGAGCAAACACCAGCCAGATTGTATCCGAAGTTGCCGTAATGTTGACAGAAGAATCGCTTGAGGTATTTGACATATATAGATTGCTCGCCCAAGATTCGTTTTTTGAGAAAGATTTGCTGGAAATTGTTGGCTCGGGGAAAACCGCGTACGAGGCAACGGAAGTGGTCGCGCAAAAGTTCAGGAAGCAAATGCGCCAAAACAAATTTTGGCAGACGCGTTTGTACGATATGCAATATTTATTGCGTCAACTGCGCAGCTTTTTGACGGAAGAAGACTCGGACGCCCAGATACAAGCGGCATATCAGCTGAAGAAGGACCCCGTAATCCTTATTGCGCCATACATTAGTCCAGCGGATTTGTTGCATTACTATAGGTACAGCAACGTTGTTGGACTCGCATTGAAGGACAACAGCCACACGTCACACGCCGCGATAGTGGCGCGTTCGCTGCAGATTCCAACAATTGGCGGGATCTTTTTGACTCAGAAAACCTGCCCACCGTTGTCGCAACTGTTGATTGACACACACAGTGAGACGCTTTACGTTCACCCGTCGCCGTCTACCCTTCGACAACTTCAACGCCGGACCACATTGTTCCAAGTTAGCGAGGACAACCTTCCTCTGCAAACGGTTACAAAAGATAATATAAGGATCGACTTGTATATTAATGCGAATTTGGATTCCGACATAAGGTCGGTTCACCACCCAATCATTAATGGTGTAGGCTTATTTAGGACAGAAATCCTTTTTATGCTTCCTGGAGTTGTGTCGGATTTTTACGCCCAAGTAGAAGAATACAAGAAAATTTTCAACAAATCCGGTGACAAAACCGTAATTTTTCGCACAATAGACATGACCGACGACAAAGAATCTGTAATCTTTGCGAAGGACAATTCCGAAAAAAAATTACCAGAAGAGCAATGGGCCCCAATAAG
>JAISRQ010000155.1 GCA_031273545.1 Holosporales bacterium | reverse complement strand
CCCCTAAACTTAGCATCACATACTTGAGCATGTTCATTGCATATTCAGAACGACTGATACGCGTAGTCACCTTGCTGCTGAGAATGAGTGATTCGAGGAAACGCTTCAAGGCAGAAGCATCCTCTTGTGCCGTGAATGTGCCAGACTCATGCATGCGCAGGATGTCGTCTCTTAGCTGCAACTGCTCAGGAGTGACTTCTCCATTTACGTGACTCAATGATTGTCGTAGAAAAAGGAACCTATCGACACACTTACTAAAGGAATTGCTGTCTTGTTTTTGAGCGACCTCTGTCTGAGAAGAATTGTTGCCGTTTTGGACAGAGCCTGCGGAAAAAACATGCACGCACCCTAAAAAATAACAACACGCCCCTAATGTATAAACGTTGACTTTACTTACTAACATACTAACTCTATAAAAATACGTTCAACCAAATTCAGTATAGTACATATCAGGAGCTATTAATACTTTAGATCACAACGAATACTCTCTAACTTTTCAGTATTTAATAATGAACGCTACTTCATCGGCGAATAATTCCGTATCGTTCCAACTTTCTGCCCCAAGCGACAAAATCATTTAGTACCGCGAATAAAATTTCGTTAACGAAATATCTGGAATCCCCCAAAATGCGAACAAAAAACTGAAGAATCGCAAGCGTTGACTGACTCAAAAAACCGAAATTTTAGGGAGTGAGTATACTCGAGAGCGGTTAAATACTAGATCTTTAAGAATAAGAATAACCACAACCCACTAGAATAATTTACATTATTATTTGCAATAAAAATCCAACATTCCATCGTGATTATATACCCCCCCCATTAAAGATTACAGACTGTTTGAGCAAACAAACCCTGTCGGCACTCTTTTCTTTATCCTAAAGAGCGCCGAGATGACCAAGCTATTTACGTAATAACGAGCAGCCTTAATATATGCGATGAAGTTCACGTACCAAATGATCATAAAACGTTCGCATCCCTGGTCGTTCCATCAACGCATCAAAACGTTCGCGGCATAACCACTTGCCATAGCGAGACCAATGATGGGGAGTATAAAGATATTTTTCTAATGACCCATCTGGGTCGGTAGATACGCTAGCGACGATATCGCCCGGGTTGCTTACAAACCAATCTATGAAAGAAAGCTTTTCATCATACGAAAGGTCCTTGTATTCGTCCAATATATTGATAATACTGAAGCACACTTTTACAGGAACATACGGAACCAGCGGCCTATAATGTTTATCCTTCGCGCATAATTCATTCACTAACGGTTCAAGCTCCGATTTATACACTGCTGCAGTATTAGGTCCATATTTGTCCCCTAAACTTAGCATAACGTACTTAAGCATGTTCATTGCAAAAACAGGATAAGTACGAGATATCCTGCGATTCGGACTATTGCCGTGAATGAGTGACTCGAGAAAACTCTTCAAGGCAGAAATATCCTCTTGTACCGTAAACTTGCCAGATTCGTGAATGCGTAGAACGTTATCCCTTAACTGCAATTGTTCAGGAGTGGGTTCATCTCCACCACTATACCTACCTAGTACAACGAAGAATTCATCGACACACTTACCGAAAGGAATTGCTATCTTGTTTTTGAGCAACCTCTGTATGAGAAGAATTGTTGCCGTTTTGGACAGAGCCTGCGGAAAAAACATGCACGCATCCTAAAAAACAACAACACGCCCCTAATGTATAAATTTTGACTTTATTTACTAACATACTAACTCTATAAAGATACACTCAAACAAGCTCAGTATACTGCATTTCAAATAATCATTAATACTCTAAACGCAAATAATATTTTCTATTTTCTCCGTATTTAATAATGGACATTACTCCATTGGCGCATAATTCCATATCACCAAGAAACTTCTTTAATAAGTCAATAAGTAACGCTCGAGTATTTATTTAAAATTAATCAAATAAAATTTGACATGAACACCAATCTTAGTATTTCGATTCCACAAATAAAATTTGAGTCTAAACATCCCCCCTTCTTGAAATTCTTCAGTTGATGTTTTTTCACAAAAGAAAAGAAAACCGCAACGTCCAAAATCCAAAAAGATATATTCAACTATAACTGTATAAGAAAGAAGTAGATATTTTCTGAAAACTACCTTATACGAAACGAAATATTATCAACACACAACGTTTGCTCACCCCCAAAATACATGCGCAACATGTGAGCATTGGTGTGGTTTGTGTTAATGAAAAATTATTGACCCACCAGACTATTTGTCATACACTTCGCCTACCGAGTGGGGGGGTGAAGCTGCTCGCAATTTGCCATGTCGCTGTCGCAAAGTTTTTTGCGCGATAGGCAAGAGTACACTCACTGGTGTGATGTATCAGCGCGTAGCAGGTTGTAGTTAATAAGGAGAATGAATATGAACGCATTAAAATTTATACCGGTTGTTTTAGTGAGCTGTTGGGCTTCCTGTGCTGGTTGCTCGCAACTTCCTGTGGAGCTATCGGATTATGAAGTTGTTCGCGCAAAGTTTGCACTAGCTGATGCAACAGGCAAGAGCATGGAAGAGATGGAAGGTCTGATACGAGAGTCAGACAAGTATGTTACTTGGAAGTTTATAGAATTTGAAGAGGATAGAGGAATAATAAGTGGCCGGACAAATCATGATAGCATCACAGACGAAGATATTTCTAAGTACGTAAAGTTGTATAAGACAGTACTGTTTGACGCGCCTAACAAACGCGATAGAAGCTTTACAAGCGAACCTTATCAGTGGCTGTTGGATGGGATGAATTTCAGAGCTGCAGAAGCTCGCAGCTTGGGTAGTATAATTCGCAACAGTGCATGCGCTGTATTTACTTGTAAATGTAGGCCGTACCTTGGCTCAGTTGTTGAGTATATGGCTAGTGTTCCTAATGAAAAAAGTGAATCGGATATTCTTAATAGTCCTAATTGTGGTCCATTAAACGAGCTTATGATGATTTACCAGAACATCAGCATTGCACAATATCTACACGCTCAGAACCTGGTAAACAATACGTTAGGACGAATTTTCAATGAAGTTATGGATGATAGAGTTAGATACATTGAGAACAAAGGCTAGACTAGGTTTGGGATCCGGCAAACAGGAAAGCCACCTCTAAAAGTGGTAGGCTTCCTGTCTGGTCGTATATCTAAGATAGATACGTCATCCGGCTGCGGGATTGTCAAGTTAGAAAACAATTTTATCTATGGTCCCGCGTTGTTCGTAGCTAGCAACCGCTTTCATTCTGTCTACTTGGTAAATCAAACTGTGATCAAAAGTTCCATTGAAGACACCTACAACATAATAATTCCCCTGAATTTTCGCTACGATTGGAGATCCACTGTCACTTGGACCAAAGCAAGTGCGGTCTACAGGAGAGAAGTTGCGTCCATAACCCTCGTTCCACGTTGTGCCTCTTGTCCTCTTTTTTAGATTCCAGCCCACAAAGGGAATAGGGCACGGACGTTGATGATTCAATATTATCCCACCGTAGCCAATCGTAAACGTTTCCTCAACTCCAGGATGTGCTACACCAAGTCCAGGATATGCGTTGTTACTCGTCATAATGTCCCTCAAATTTGCACCGTAGAGTTCAGTCCCATCAGAGTCGATTACTGCATCTTTTAAAATAAGAACCGCGAAATCCGACATCTTGCCAGATTTGTCTTCAAAAAGGTAACAACGTTCTACTGCAATACTGGAACTAAGCTTACCAGGAGCCCAAACATCAAATGTATCGCTGGTATCTGGAGTAAAATGCATATCGAATTTCTTAACTCCACCATTGGCTTTTGTCAAATATACACGGGAGGAATCATTCTTTGTATTGAGTAATTTTTCAGATCCTGCCTTAACGTTTTGCGTTTCGTCCTTTTTTTCATGCACACTAAAAAACGGGTGATTATGTGCACAAGTAATGACAACCCTACCTTTCAGTTTATCTGGCATACCATCCCAACAAACAAGGGTACCAGTTCCAGTCATATCGCC
>JAISRQ010000129.1 GCA_031273545.1 Holosporales bacterium | reverse complement strand
CTATGAGATTGTAACAGTGCGCAAACGCCGCTAGCTCAAGGATATCCGCTTGAACTGCACCTGGAAACGCTACTTTATCTGTTCCGTGTAGTGCAATCCAATCTTCGCAAGGACGCGATAACAAAGTTGACGCATCATTCTCGTATGATCCGGTTGTTCCAGATGACTCGAATGCAACAGATCCATTCCTAAAGTACTTTAGCTTTCGACCGCTCAAGGCTGCGTGCAAATTAGCCCTAAACTCGGGGTCCTCTTTTTTCTTCATCCGTATTATATCGCAACTGTCTGTTCTGTTCGATATTACATTCTTTTTTGCCGTGTCCTTTATTAACAATGAGTTTAATCCACAAGTAAATAATGATGTTGCATCTGTCATCCCACAATCAATCGCCCTCATATTTACTTTTGTTTCTAATAGAGCAGCCAGGTCTATCAAGTAACCTATAAAATGTTGAAATTCTATTGCGAACATGCTTCTCGTTATTGAGGCTACTCTTTCTAATCTTGTTACATCTTCCCTGTCTATGTTCAATTCACGTGCTATTGTGTCAACGAGATCTTTATGAAAAGTTATCTCATTCAGATCGTCATTCCTCTTTGATAGTGCGGTTTTTAAATGCACGTTCAATGCAGTTTCCAAATGATCTTTTGACCAAGTTTCTGGTGATCTAATTGTTTCGGAAGCGCTCAAGGTGATATCTAAAGCCTTCATTAAGCGATAATTATCTTGATTGGCGCACACCCATACTATCGGATTATTTGCATATTCTTTGATGTGATGTGAAAACGAATCTAAAGACGCGATATCGTCTCTGATAGTTAATATCTTTTGGACATGTTGGTGAAACCAAATGCTGTTTACCCGTTGAGCCACTTTGAAGCGTACGTACCATTCATCTTGGTCTTGTATAAATGCCGATAGCCTTTGTTCCAGTTCACATTGCTGTTCTGATAATGTGTATAGTTCAGCATATTCGTTTCCAAGTTGGTCATCAGGGACATTATTAGACTGAAGGTTCTCCACTTTTGCTACACATGCATCCAACAGGGTTCGATGTTCTAGTAGCACATCTTTACTTATCTGTAGCTCCTGTTGCATCGTTATTGCAATCAACTCAGGGGGAATTGCTAGTTGAATTAAGCATGCTGCGTGCGATTTCGTGATATCCCATGAGGCTTGACCGTCTCCATAGTCATGGACCCGCAAGTTGTTTGTTGCCTCTTTTGACAAGTCGTTCCCTAACACTAATGCTTCGAATAAAAAGTTGGCCATATACAAAAATTCATCTCGATCGTGGCGTTTTAACGCAATTTCTGCATCCGTTGTAACCATTCGAATAATGCTAGTCGTTGCATGTGGAATTGCTCTTCTTCGGTAAATACTTGGGTTTAAGCACGTATATTCGGGATGTTTGCTTGCCGCGTTCAATGGCAAGCGTTGAGGCGTCTGCTTTACGTATGACGTGCCTTCCGAATACATGGAATGTAGTTGTATACATGGCGACGCTAAAAATCCTATTATTAAGCTTTTGGTGAAACAACAAAACATATTTATTAACTCTAAGTAGTGTGAAGTGTCGAGAGTAACGATAGCGCAAGGTAGTGGATTTGTAAATTAATAAAGTTATGTTGCAAAAACTGGTGATCAAGCACAAGTATGCTCGATGCGTCCCTTTTTTTTTGTTAATATGCTGAGTGATCGTCTTTCCGTTGATTTTTTTATGATATTTTCATCAACAACTAAATCCCTTCACTTCGTAGGAATCGGCGGAATGGGCATGAGCGGCATAGCAGAGGTGTTGCATAATAAGGGCGATTCTGTTCGTGGAAGTGACATGTCCGAGAACGCAAACGTAAGGCGCCTCGCAGCTCTTGGCATTCCTATATATATTGGGCATGCAGCAGAAAACATTCGTGGAGCCCACGCTGTAGTTGTCTCTAGCGCCGTGTCGCAGGACAACCCGGAAATAGTGGCGGCGAGGGCAAACAACATTCCTGTAATCACCCGGGGCGAAATGCTTGCTGAGGTAATTCGCTTGAAAAAGGCTGTTGCAATTTCGGGAACTCATGGAAAAACAACGACAACGTCACTTATTGCAGCAATATTGAACGCTGCTGAATTTGACCCAACGGTTATTAACGGCGGAATAATAAATACATATCAGACTAATGCTAAATTAGGGAGTGGCGAATGGTTCGTTGTTGAGGCAGATGAATCGGATGGATCGTTTTTGAAACTACCGTCTATTATCAATGTCGTCACAAATATTGATTGCGAACATATGAATTACTATAAGACAGAAGAAAATCTTGAAAGAGCGTTTTGGCAATTTATCCGTAACTTGCCTTTTTATGGAGTAGGGGTTGTCTGTTCGGATCATCCGCGTGTTAGGCGGCTTTTCGCTCACGAAAATTGCGACAAGTGCAGTGGCTCAGAACTTACAACACCTTCCGCAGGTGCGTACGACGGCTGTGCTTCTTCGTATTCAGTAGGGGCATACAGTGCCCCCCCAGCAGGCACATACTTAGATTGTAGCCCGGACACAACCCCCTCCGGTGCATACGTAGATCGTCGAGTTGTTACATACGGATTCGAAAATACCCCAAATTTTAAGGCTGAAAACGTTAGATTCTTAGAAAATGGCACAATGTTCGATGTAGTCGTTACTCAGGATATTCCATTTATTGCAAGTGTCTCAGCTGGTTCATATAAAGTACCTGATGTTTTTATTCCAATATTAGGAAAACATAACGTCTTAAATGCATTGGCCGCAATTGCTGTCGCTAAGGAATTAGGAATCCAGGCCGAAGTATATAAGTCCGCGCTGGCGTCATTCAAGGGCGTAAAGCGCAGATTTACTGTTTTAGGGGAAAAACGCGGAGTCACATTTGTTGATGACTATGCGCATCACCCAATGGAAATCAAAACGGTAATAGAATCCGCACGCCAAACATGTGCCAAGCGTGTCATTGCATTATTTCAGCCGCATCGCTACTCGCGGTTTTCGCAGCTGTTCGAGGATTTCGTTGACGTGCTGATGGCTGCGGATGTGGTGATCGCGTTACCTGTTTATGCGGCTGGTGAGTCGAAAATTGCAAACTACGATAACGTTGCGTTTGTTTCTGCTCTTAAAGCTAAAGGGTGCCAGAATGTGCACGTTGCGCCAAATAACGACGTGGATCAAATCTTAAAGACAGTGGCTGCTGTGGTCCAAGATGGGGACTTTTGCATAGGGCTTGGAGCTGGGAGTATCAGCGATATTGTTGCGGGCGTTTTTTCCTCTTTTTAGTAAGGGGCGTTTATGGTCTTTCTTTCGTGTAAAAGATAATAAATCAGCAAAAAAATGACCAATTAAGTATTTTTCTTTTGAGTGAAGATGACAAATAAACTTGATCAACTTGAATTATTAAAAGAGTTTTCTGGCGTATCCTTTGATGTTCCGTTGGGGCGGTACTCTACAATGAAATGCGGAGGAAGTGCGCGCTGTGTTTACCGGGCACGAAATGTTGAGGAATTGTCGCATTTCAGGAAAATGAACACCTTCCCTGAGACATTGCTTGGGGGGTTATCCAATGTTATTGTGCGAACTTCAGGAATTGGCGGCGTCGTTATTCGCCTGCAAAACACAGGGGAATGTGACACAGGGGAGCATTCTGTATTTTGGGCGGGTGTACGCAATTTCGATGCTTGCCGTATGGTTGCAAAAGAGGGGCTTTCCGGGATGGAGTTTTTGATTGGGATCCCTGGGACGATTGGTGGTGCAGTTGCTATGAATGCTGGGGCGAATGGGGTTGAGATTGCAGATGTGCTCGAGTGGGTAGATGTGGTGGATACCTCGGGGGATGTCCGCCGAATTGCGCGCCATGGGCTCAACTTTTCATACAGAAGCTCGGGGTTAGCTGAAGGAATTATGGTCGTTCGGGCGTGTTTTCGCTTGACTCCAAGTTCGCAAACTGAGGTGGAGATGCGGCATACGCAGCTGTTACTTGAGCGGGCAAAAAAAATCAAGTTCCTGCCAAATATTGGCACTGCGGGGTCGACGTTTAAGAATCCGGAGCAAAATGTGAGTAATGGGATGAAGGCATGGGAACTTATAGATTCTGCAGGGTGTCGTGGGTTAACTTGCGGCGGAGCAATGATTTCTACCGAGCATGCGAATTTTTTAATTAATACGGGAAATGCAACGGCGGATGATTTGGAAAAATTGGGAGAGGAGGTTCGCAAGCGTGTCTTTGATATGACGGGGATTTTGCTTGAGTGGGAGATTAAAATTATTGGGGACTAGAAATTGTTGCTGATTAGTTCGTAGGGGGAGCAATCTTTTTTTGATAGTACAAGGAATTAGAAAATATGACTAAAGGAAACGCAAATCTAAAGAAAATAAAGAGAGTCGTTATTCTCGCTGGAGGATGGTCTGGTGAGCGCGAGGTGTCTCTTAGTTCCGGGAAAGAAATGTACAACGCACTTGTTGAGTCTGGTCAGTATGCAGGCATTACAATTGTGGATGTGGGGCTTGATGTATCAAAGTTGATACGAGATATCCAGGACGCTAAGCCGGATGTAATATTGAATGCGCTTCACGGGGTTGGTGGCGAGGATGGCGTGATACAGGGCGTGCTTGAGATGTTGCAAATTCCGTATACGCACTCTGGGGTGACAGCATCTGCCGTCGCTATGGATAAGGTGTTGTCGCGTATTATTCTTGCGCATGTGGGGATCCCTGTTCCGGCTTGGGAGCTGTGCCACTTGGAGGATTTAAAGAAAGGGCCGTCAAATATTAAGATGCCGTTAGTCATTAAGCCTAGAAACGAAGGGTCGAGCCTTGGGGTTTATATAATAAAGTCTGACGAGGACTTAGTTCGTGCGCTTGACGACTGGCAATATGGAGAATGCGTATTAGTTGAAGAATATATTCAAGGGCAAGAAGTCCAAACGGCTGTGCTGAACGGGAAGGCGATTGGCACGATAGAAGTTCGTCCACATGGGGAGTTTTTTGACTATCGGTGTAAATACACAGATGGGGGGGCTACTCACGTTATGCCGGCGCAAATTCCTGAGGATGCGTATCAGCGGATTCAGGAGCTTGCTGAGGCTGCGTATGATGCGATTGGGTGCAAGGGCGTCGCGCGGATCGACTTTATGTACAGGCGGACAGGTGATGGTGCAGATGAGCAGCGGACAGGTGATGGCGCAGGGGCGCAGCGGGGTGAGGGCAGGGCAGAAGGTTCGCCATATTTACTCGAGGTAAATTCGCAGCCAGGAATGACACCGTGCTCCCTTGTTCCAGAGATTGCAAGGCACGCAGGCCTATCTTATTTGGATGTGATAGAACTAATGCTAAAAGGCGCTGTTGGCGTAGATTCTACTCGTGGATTTGAAAAGATGACAAAAAGGAGCTAAATGTTTTTACAAAAAGTCAATGGCTAAATTCCTAAAAATACATAAAGGAAACTTAGCCATAATTCATGGGGTCATAGAACTATTCTGTTAACATTGTTAATTTAGTTGATTCCGAAACCTTGAGTCCGTTAAACTTGCAATTAGTTCCGATGTTTGCAGTTCTAAGATTTTGCGGCAATTCCAGTTCATATTGAAATGTATTGTCGTTGCCTATTGTTAAACTATCGAGATTTTGCGGCATTGTTACCTTGCCTAAAAATGTGCTTCCCTCCCCCAAACACAAATGTTCTAACTTTGTCATTTTATCCAGATTAAGCTCGTTGAACTGATTTTCATCACAAAGTGCCAACGATTTAATAGATCTAGGCAATGTTGACCCATCTCCGAAAAGTGTGGCGAAACGATTTACAATTGTCGGTTTTTCCATATCGCTTGTACGCGATTTATACACTTGAAATGACAACATAGCCAACTGGTTTGCCTTATCAAAATTGAGTCCATTGAACTCATTATTCAAGTTAATCCTTAAATGTTTAAGAGATTCCGGAAACACCAACTCGTGTTCGAATATCTGTCCTTTGCCTATTTCTAACCCTTCTAGATTTTTAGGTAGAGTTATTTCTCCTAAAGATTTACAACTAATATAAAGACCCTCTAACTTTGTCGACTCACTAAAATCAAGTCCTTTGAATTCACATTCATATCCTAGTCGTATTTTTTCAAGAGATTCCGGAAACACCAAATCGCATTCGAACTTATTATTGGTCCCTGTGTTTAAGTCTTTTATGGTTGTTGGCATCGTTACCTGTCTTGCAAATGTGCAGTTTTGTCCAAAATTCAATTCAGTTAACTTCGTTGATTTTTTTAAATTAAGCCCGTTGAATTTACAGTTACTTCCCATCTTAGTCAAAATACTCAAAGTTTCGAGAGATTCCGGAAACACCAGGTCGTATTCGAATCGATTCTTGTAGCCCGTTGTTAACTTTTTTAGAGTTGTCGGCATAGTTATCTGTCCTGCAAATATGCAGTTTTCTCCAAAATTCAATTCAGTTAATTGCGTTGATTTTTTAAAATTAAGTCCTTTGAATTTACATTCTGACGGATAGGGTAAAATTTCAAGAGATTCCGGAAATACCAAATCGTATTCGAATCTATTCTTGTTACCTATTTGTAAATATTTGAGAAATGTCGGCATAGTTATCTGACCTGCAAATATGCAGTTTTGTCCAAAATTCAATTCAGTTAACTGCGTTGATTTTTCAAAATTAAGTCCTTTGAATTCACATTCTACCGGATAGAATAAAGTTTCAAGAGATTCCGGAAATACCAAATCGTATTCGAATCGGTTATGGTGGCCCGTTATTAACTGTTTGAGAGTTGTCGGCACCGTTATCTGACCTGCAAATATGCAATATTCTCCAAAATTCAATCCAGTTAACTGCGTTGATTTTTCAAAATTAAGCCCTTTGAATTCACATCCTACCGGACGGGATAAAGTTTCAAGAGATTCAGGAAATACCAAATCGAATTCGAATCGATTCTTGTCGCCTATTTGTAAAGATTTGAGGCTATTAGGCATAGTTATCTGTCCTGCAAATGTGCAATTTTCTCCCAAACTCAATTCAGTTAGCTGCGTTGATTTTTCAAAATTAAGTCCTTTGAATTCACATCCACACTGACGGGATAAAGTTTCAAGAGATTCGGGAAATACCAAATCGCATTCGAATCGATTATTGAATGACATTCTTAAAGATTTGAGATTACTTGGCATTACTATGCTTCCTGAAAATCTGCACTTTTGTCCAAAATTCAATTCAGTTAGCTGCGTTGATTTTTCAAAATTAAGTCCTTTGAACTCACAAACATGTCCCATATACATTCTTTCAAGAGATTCGGGAAATACCAAATCGCACTCAAATTTGCTATCGTTACCTATACTTAAGGTTTCAATTGTCGTTGGAATCGTTATTTTTCCTAATACGCAACCTTTCAGATTCAATTCCCTCAACTTTGTTGATTTTTCTAAATCGAGATCTTTGAACAGACAATTCTGTCCAAGATCCAAATATACAAGGGATTCCGACGACACTAATCCGCTTACAAAATTATTATTATAACCCATCTCTAAAGATTTGAGACATTCTGGTACCACTACCTTATTAGAAAAGCGACACTCACTCCCACATCTAAATTCTTTTAACTCAGTTACGCCATCAAAATTAAGCTCATTGAAGTGACCATCACTTCCAATAGTCAACGATTCAAGAGATTTTGACAAATACAGCTTGCCGAGAAAAGAACTAGAATCACCTATGGTTAAATGTTTTACACTATCAGGTATTTTAACATCACCTGAGCACAATATTGTTCCTGTAATCTCCAGGTCTGTCAACTTCGTGCCCATTTTCGAGATTATATCACCTATATCACCACTGTATTTAATTTTCAATGATTCAAGGTTCGGTAAGGCCAAATGTCTGTTAACTAGACATTCGCCGTTTATACTTAAAGTTTTTAAAGATTTTGGTAATACAATTTTGTCTGTCTCACCCTTGTATACAATACTCAATGATTTAAGAGATTCCGGTAACGCTAATTTACTGCTAGATGTACATTCGTTGGTTATACTTAAAGTTTTTAAAGACTTTGGAAGCGCAATCTTGTCCATATCACCATTGTATGCAACACTAAATGATTCAAGAGATTCCGGTAACGCCAAATTATCGCTAACGGGATATCTGTCGCTGATCTCTAACGTTTTCAAATTCGTGGGGAGTACAATTTCGCTTGCATCTGAATCTATATTGGTCACCTTAAGATTTTTCAACGAAGAACACCATGAAATATCGTAAATCCACGGTTTTAATGGTCCTCTAATATCTTGAAAAAATCCACAGGTAATGAACACATTTTCATCCGAGGATAATACATTGTTAGTTACACGACGAAGACTTTGTCTTTGATTTTCGTCGTAGGTATTCCTTGCATAATTGAATGCAATTTCCCCAGATGTTTGAGTAGAATTCCCCGTAGCAAAAATTTTATGGTACGGACTACTTGAACATTTTGGACAAACAAACCCTAATAATTTTATTTCTTCTTCACTAAAACCTTCATATTGAGTAGCAATGTTGGGAATTTCTGGCGTTATAGCAGCTCCATGACAAGGTTGGTATGTTAACGTAATGGAGTACGATTTACCTTCTCTGTTTGTAATTGTTACAACTATTTCCCCATGGTCTAAGTCATACTTTTCGTTAAACGTTACCTCATATGTGTTGTCTGGGTTTACTATTGCTAAAAGTCGTTTAAATCCAGCTATATTTAAACGATTAAGGTCCTCCGAAGTTTTTGGGTCTAAGCTCTCTACATCATCATGGCCAATCAAAGCAGAATACTTAATACCCAAAACGGAGCACATTACCTTTACAATATTAGTAATACCTGATTTTAAATTGTTTAACCGCTTATCGTTATACTCAACGTCATTCGCGTCCTTGCCAAATCCAAACACGACCTTGTTCCAATCGCCTCGAACATTTGCCTCATTAGAGTTAAGTCTGTCATTCTTGTTTTTTGCGTAGAATAATTCCAGCTCGTGTACCCTATCCGCCTGTAATAGGTCCTCTTCTTTGAATTCGCAGCGGACTCTGTCTCTTAAGTCACCAAACGGTTGGTCTCCCTCTCTGCACGATTCTATAAAATTTTGATCTGCAATAAAGTTAAATATGTGTCGTATGGATGTCTCTACGCAATCAGCAAATATGTGATTAGTCCCCTTTATCTTACCTCCGTCTAGAATCCATGCGGGACAGGAGCCGTTAGACACTGGGTTCGTGTAGGGCGCATCTGTCGATGTAAAATACGAGTACACAAGCTTTGCGGGTCTGTTTACGTCTTGACTAACGGCACGTGCATTGTATCCTCCAGAGAAAACTACATCTCTGTATTGTGAGTATATTTCATAAAATGATATAGCTTCATCTACGCTGTTTAGTCTTTCGCTTATATGTGCCAGTATGATGTTTTCTACCGTTCGGTCTGCGTATCCATACTTAGATTCGTCAAGTATAGCTTTTTTTAACTGACCCAATTCCGTATCTTTGGTGAAAATAATGTCCAATACTTCTTTTGGAAGTTTACCCTCATCATGTAGTTTACGAGCAGCACTTTGCAATTTATCTTTACCATTGAAAAAGGATGATAGGGGAGTAGCAAAAAATATCGCATTCATGTAGTCAGAAAAACCTGGGTCAGAACCGTCTCTCAGTTTCTTTCCTAACTCTTTTTTAAATTCTTTATCGTTACGATTGCCTTGTAAGGCTAAAAATAGCCTAACTAATTCGGCTTTTACTAGTAATGCAGCCAACGTTCGTATTTCTTCTTCGTTGCTATTGTATTCGTGAATCTTCCTTGCTACCAGCTCGTTCCTCGTATTAGGAAATAGTTTTTTTAATAGTGCGGCTACGCCGTCGAGTGGTTTCTGGTTTGACATATTCACGTGTCCAAAAAATCTCAGCTTTCTTAAGAAATCGGAGTTAATAAACGCACTTCCCCAAAATAATGAAAACTTCCCGGGAATTTTATCTGAAATATTTGTCCCATCTGAAAAATTTCTTCCAAAAAATAGGTCGAATTCTCCATCTGCAACGTAGCTCCTCACCTCAATTCGTGCATCAACCTTAGTAGAACCAGTAAGTGTAAGTATAAACAATAAACATTTGCCAAGCTTTGTCATCTTCCTCTCCAAAATCAACGATAATACTGCCCTCATATGTTTAGATTATACATACGTATTCTTAATGTAGACTTAATATGTGAACTATAACGCTTCACAAAATAGGCAGCTCGTAGTATACCTGCTTGCAAAATGGATTAATGATTTTGTGGGAACAAAAGCTTGCTTTTATTGCCCTGACTTCTTAAAGATTGCGGATAAGAAACCAAAGAAGCGTGAGCTTTTGTTGAGAGAAGAAATCCGCAATCATTCATGGGTATCGCAGGACGCGATTACACATAGAGCGATATCAGTCTACTTAGGTTATAGAGTATTGCGAGCACTCCCACATAACAAGCCGCTAAATTTGCTTTGCTACTATGAGACGCACTATTGATTCCTTTAAGTATGCAAAATAAAAATTGCATTATTTTGTCACATCTCTTCATTTCCCCTCTTTCTATACATGCGGACTTAACGTCTTTTATCTCCGAAATTACTGTATAGATCGAATGATCGCGACGAGCAAATGCTGCATCAATGGCCGAAGCAACTTCTTCTGTTGAAACTGGGCCTGTTGAAACTAAGTTCGTTGTGATTGCCGTCATTAAAGTTTTTTTCAAATCATCCCCTTTTGGGCACATTAAACAATGCGCAACAACGTCATTTACCTTACTGCGTTTTTGTCTTTTCAGTTTACAAATGAGTGATTCCTGTGTGTGAACGTTGTTTCCATAGAAACGAACTAATTTGTTTAACTCAGATTTTAAATCTTTATCAAGAAAAGCAACTGTATCTGATAACCTCGTGATAAACGCGGGATTGTCAATTACATCAATCAACGAACGCTCTACAGGATCCTCTAGTATGGGGTCCACTGCTTCTTGGGTAAGTTGTTGCAATTGTCTTAGTGATTTTACTATGAAACCATTTTCTCCACCGAGCATAATACTATTTACTCTTCCTTCGATAATCTTGGCATCATTTAAGCTTTTCTTTTCGATAACGGCACTACAAAGTGTTTCCACTACACAATTTATGCTGCCGATATACGGCAATGGGCTAGTACCAATACCTTGAAAAACAACGCCACACATAGATCGGAAGAGCGTCGTGTAGGGAAAGAGTGTTCCTTAGCGTG
>JAISRQ010000114.1 GCA_031273545.1 Holosporales bacterium | reverse complement strand
AGCGTCATGACACGCGAGTGGCTCTACGATACCGTTCAAAAAAGTGCCGCTGGCGTGCGGGAATTGATCACCCTTCCGATGTAATGCATATAATAGCTTGGTCTTTTGCAAATCTTTTTATTGGCGTGATGTGTATCGTGACTTAACCATTGTACTACGACTAATAAATAGTAAAATTACTACCACTATTTATTCTACTTTCAGCAATACTGTAGTTCTTTTTATAAAAACATCCTTTCTATTGGCGAGATCCAGGTAAGAAGATAAGGAAATAAGGAGAGGCACCTATAGTGGATCTGTTTAAAAATTTGTATAGTAGGGCCACTCGCATGTCACAACATAGAACATTTTGCAGTCGAGAACCATACCGGCCTGTGTAAAATGTCTTGTTATGATTAGCGAGTGGATTGGCTATACAATACAATGTGGCAACATACTGTCTCTCACGTCAATCGACATTAACTTTCTACTTTTCGCCCTTGGCTTTTTTCTGAATATTATCAATGGAGAAAAAGCCTCAATGTGCCACATCAGCAAATTCCAAGCTTGGATCAAAAGGTTTGCCGTCTTTCAAAAATAATGTTGCTTAATTTCCGCATGATCGCACAGATTACAACTTTTGGTGGTTTCTTTTTCTTTTCCAGTATTTCTACTCGTTACAGCTCCGTATCCCCAAATGATTGCGGACTTTTTAGACAAACAAACGCTTACGCGCCTTCAGTTCCTTGTCCGCATTCATCGGGCCCCTCTGGGGATAATCGCAAATCCGGGTCATTTTTTCCAATTCGGCCAAACTTTTTCTACTTGAAAACGGTACTCTATACTTGGCCAATCATCAAAACGGGCGCCCCCAAACATTTCCCGAATATATAATTCAAGATGTTTTTTATTGTCCGTTGGCGGTAAAGCATAAAACGCATGTTTACACATTTCCGCCATCGCGACACGCCCTCTTTTCGCGTTTTCAACGGCGACGTAAGAGAACATATCCAAGCAAAAATTTATATGCTGAATTGCTGTTCGCGTTACTTCGCTCCTGTGTCCGTTCCTTCTTATTATCGCTGTGACTTTCTTCTTATACCTCGTTGCCTCTAATCCTGGTGCCAACAAGATAAGAATCTCCTTAAATTTCTGGTTGTTTGTCTCCTGCATAGCGTCCAGGTTATCTGTGCAGTAATCAACCAATTCCCAAAAATTTGATTGTAAAAAAAGGTTCATTGCACCTGTTGCAACATCATCCCCTTCTACCTCGTGAAGAAGTTTCGTCTTAAGAGATTCTGCATCAATTTTATTGTAACCTTTTCTTCCTTCTCTGGAATAACATGTCCACCATCGCTTATCTGCTTCGAATCTTTCTTCTTCGGTCATTCCCCTGCGTTTCACTCTATATTCATCAGGTTTACATTTTGTGGAATCCAATGCCCTTAAATATTTGCTAAAACCAGGATCACTATCGAAATCCTCGGAATCAGAGCAATAAGCGCTAGCACAAAATGCATTCATAATACATGCGTATATAATTTTCTTCATAAGATAATCCTCCATAAGTTCTTCCCCAATATATAAATCATGTCATGTATTTTCTTGGCCAAGCAAGATTAAATCCTAAAGTTTTATAAAGTTGTTCTAATTCTTTAGACTTGTCAGTCTCGTTAGTTTTTCCTAAAGCAAACCCCATATGACTAATTCTTGGGTGAAACTGTATTCCTTTTGTGATCGAATTACACAAATAGAAACAATTATCACAAATAGGATCGTAAATATTTCTATCCATGTACCCAGAAATAGTTCGAAGTTCTTCTTTATCTGTCCAGTAGTCGCAAAATTCGTCATCACCATTTTTTTTATATTGCGCTTTATCTTCTATTTCATGCAAGGCGTGCACAAATTCATGGAAAATTGAACCAGGCATCGACTTACCTTTACGAATTATTTTTCCGTTCTTTTCAACGAAATAGTACTGCCTTTCTGGTATTCCTTTTCCTGAGCTGTCGTACAAATTTAGATTTATTCTAACGACATTATTCTCGTATGAACTTCCTTCTTGTTCTGCAAAAGGCTCTCCATACTCTTCTTGTTGAGCAGGTCCAATGTTTTCAATTTTGATTTTAGGGGCCCCCGGAGCCCTTTTGGTTAAAAATAACCTGAATAGCGTAACACCTACAGTGTTCCTGCATATTTCATCCAGCGCATGCGTAAAAAGTGCCGAGTCATAATCAATGAACTCACGCAGCCTCTCCCTAACGCCCTTTATGGACTCAAATTTTTGTAATTCATTTGATGATAAATGAACTTGCATTACATCTTTTATAAACATATTTGTATTAAACATAATAGATCTCCTTTAGTAAAAATATTAACTTATTTGTTGATTACTTACTTGACTGTGTTTGTATATACCGGGCCCAAATGAATGCAGACTGAACATGAACAATCACAAGCATGCATTGCTCACAAGTCCGAAATTATTCGGGTTGCTGGTGTACCGACGGCTGAGGAGCAGGACTTGCTCCCCCCTGATAATTTAATAGTAGGGCATTATGTTAACAAAGTGCAAACACTAAAATGTCCCAGTTTGGAATCGTTGATATGCCTAGTGTTTACGCGTTTTGTGAAGAAATATCTTGCTTATTTAATGTAAGTCCTGATATAATGATGCCTCATCAGAACGACAAGGCGCTTATTACTATCAATTTCATTCCCCACAATCTTTGGGGACCCCGGGTGTATGTTTTTTGCGAGATGCATTTTTGGGGGGGGATTTTATTGCATCTTGCGTGGTAGAATCGGGGATGTAAGTTTTTTTTTGTAAAATAGGGAGCTTTGTGATTGACAAATATGCAAAAATAAGGTACCCTTGTCCCAGGACTCTGAACTTTTGGGCGAGCTGCGTCCAAACCTCCTCACTTTTCTCCGGCATTTTACTAAATATGCTTTCCAACTCCCTCTAAATCGCAATAACACCTTCCAAAAAAACGCTAAACGTTACCTCCTCACATTATCAATCATTTCAATCCTTTTCGTTTCAGCCGTTCACTCAACCGCCCAGGAGGATGAAT
>JAISRQ010000014.1 GCA_031273545.1 Holosporales bacterium | reverse complement strand
ATTGGATTTAGATTAGGGCTATATTGGGGCCCCCCAAAGATTGCGGGAAAGAAAATAAAGAATCGTAAACATTTGAGTGCGCCCAAAAAATCGCAATCTTTTGGGGAGTAAGTATATGGTGGCAAAAAATGTAAAACTATTCCAAGTTCTCTGGCGTGTATATTTACTCGTATTATAATCACCTTTTTACTATCATTATACTGTTCTCTTGAGTAAGTCAGTAAACACAAACATTGCTATTCGAACATAGTCTAAATATGAATCAACAATTAAAATCATAACATTAGCTTGAATGTTTTATTTAGCTTGACCACCCCACTCGGATCTGTAAGCATAATGGTAGGTTCGTATTTTTTTTGAAATAGGTATTCGCTATGAATAAGATTATTGGCGTATTTTGTTTGTGTTTATCAGGGGCTTTTGTTGCATCGGATGCTACTGCGTATGGTCTCACTCGTGGTCTTGATGCTGTAGTAAATGCGTGTTTTGAGATATCAAGTAAACTCAATTCCGGAATAGACACGCTTGCCCTAGTCTATAGCAATCGTAATGTAGCCATAGCTGAAGTAGATTATCACTGTGATCAGATTCGTACTGAGGCACATAAGTACATAGATTTGGTCAATTATTTTGCGTATGGGCTTAGAATTGGTAAACTTAACGAAAGTGAAGTCATTGACGGCCTTGTAGATATTGATCCACAGTTGAATGAAAACATAAGTGGTCACTTCGGGAAAATAAGAACGCAATTACTTAATGCAAGATTTCCTAGAACAGTAATAGATGAATTCCGTCGTGCTGAAAATATTTTTACTGAGGCAAATGATTGCTTGGGAAGTTTTCTTGAACGACGCATCCCCCACGAATAGGCTAACGCGCTAGTATTCGGTAGCATCAGCGTCCCCCTGATTCACTTTTTGACGGGAAATGCGCATTGCAAGAATTCCTGCGCATCAATCGCTGCCATGCAACACTTGCTGGCAGCGACAACTGCCTGCCCATAGCTAACATCTCTGGTATAGACGTTCTTGTCGTTCCGTCTAATGTCTCAATGTACCGTTTATTTTTATTTTCTCTTGGACAACTACGGATTATCACGGTTCATCGGCATAAGGCCAATAAAAGATGATGTATTTTTTGTCTATCATACAATTTTTTTTTAACCTAATAATTATTCATGTGACCTACTGTTCCCTATTGAAATGATCGCCAATCTTTGCAATAATATAATTGTGGTTAATTTTTTTAATAGGTTTATCGTTATGAATAAAATTATTGGTCTATCTTGTAGCGTGTTGTTTTTGTCTGGGGTTGCTGTTGCGTCTGATGGTGTATTACATGACGCTAATGAAGGATATGATTACTCTTTTTCCGGGGAAGAGGATATCTCTGACAATGGGGAGGATTACTCTTCAGGTGATTATACCCCTATCTATGTAGAAACTGAAGCTGACATATTAGAGCACAAGCTAAGGATAGAAGCTGATGAAGCCGCGCGACAAGCTGAGGAAGCCGAGAGGAGAGCCAGGGGAATTAGAGACGCCCCTGTCCATGTAAGGATACAAATGGAGATGGCTAAAGGAGAGATGAGACCGAGTATTTTAGGAGCAATAGATCAATTGTCACTCGGTCTGAGGAAGATTAGGTCGTATGAGCCTGATATAGCTCGTTTAAAGGAATCAATTGTTGACGATATTAGTTACTTTTTTGTGAAATTTAGTTCCCGCCTTGACGTGCTGCCTGGACGTGGTATCTGCGAATCCCTTGGCGCGGATCTAAGTTATTGCGACCAAATAAAAGGATCATTGGATACTTTAATAGATACAGTAAGAAGAAATCCTGCCTTCGCGGAAGCTTCAGCATGTTTCGTAGAAGCTAAACGATTACTTTCTCAAGCATGTGATCGTCTACGACGCTGTCGTGATATTGTATTAAAAGCAAAAGAGGATATTGACGCGCAGCCACAATAAGGCTGAATTAAAGGTTATATACCCACTCCCCAAATGATTACGGTTTTTTAGGCGGTCAAACGCTTACGATTATTCATTTTCTGGCCCGCAATCTTTGGGGGCCCCGGTATATATGCAGATAAAGTAAAGGATATTAGACGTGGTAGGTGGAAATAAGGGATACTCCTTGTTTCCACGTGAATACGGATAAGCAATTCCCCCAAAGGTTGCAGACATAAGTTGAATAATCGTGAGAGCTTGTTCGTTAAAAAAGTCTGTAATCTTTTTTTGGGGAAACTCGAGGAGACGTGTATATTTGCTCCCCCCTAAAAAGTCGCGCTATTGCAAAAATTCCTGCGCATCAATCGCTGCCATGCATCCCCTGCTTGCAGCGACAACTGCTTGCCTATAGCGCGGGTCCATGACATCGCCTGCGGCAAAAATCCCTGGCATAGACGTTCTTGTCGTTCCTTCAAATGTCTCAATGTACCCAGCTTCGTTTATTTTTATTTTTTCTTGAAAAATTTTAGATTGTGGTTCGTGTCCAATTGCAACAAACACGCCGTCAACATCAACTTGTGAAATAGCATTATCCTTTACATTTCGAAGACGCATATGTGTCAGCTTTTTATTTTCACCACAGAGTTCTTCTACTGTTGAATCCCATACAATATTGACTTTGGGGTGACTAAACAACCTATCCTGCATAATCTGCTCTGCTCGCAAGTAACTCTTCCTATGGATCAACGTCACAGATTTTGCGTGATTCGTCAAAAAAAGAGCATCCGCCACAGCAGTGTTTCCCCCACCTATCACTGCAACATTTTGCCCGCGAAAGAAAAACCCGTCACACGTAGCACATGCCGATACGCCGCGTCCTTTGAATTCTGCTTCTCCTTTGACGTTCAGCCACTTAGCTACAGCTCCAGTTGCAATGATAACGGAGTCTGCTGTCATCTGAGTCTTTTCACCACAGCAAACAAATGGAGGCGCACTACCTTCTATGCGAAGAATGGACTCCATGATGACGTTTGTGCCAAGAGCCTCCGCTTGGTGCATCATCTTTTCCATCAGGTCCACGCCAGAAATTTTCGCGAATCCGGGAAAGTTCTCTATCTCAGCGGACTGAACCAGCTGCCCGCCTATGTGGGCGCCAGAGAACAACACAGGGGCCAATCCAGCCCGCGCAGCATACACCGCAGCAGTATACCCAGCGGGGCCAGAACCAATTATTAGTACGCGCACATGTTTCATAGCATCCATCACGCTGGCTTTTTATCTGATGTGTTTTCAGCAACAGAGGCACCGCTAACAGAAGCATCGCTTCCACCAGGAACATTCCCGCCGCCGACAGAAGTACCACCTCCACTAGAGGTTCCGCCACCAACCGCAGCATCCCCATCGCCCTGGTCCTGAATCGCTTGAATCATTATGCTGATGCGAGCATGCATCCCCTGTGGCGTGTTTTCGTTTTTGCTAATCTCATCAAAAGCCTTCCTTGCCGCAGCATAATCCTTTGTCTTAAAGGCGATTATTCCTTCCAGTTCTTTGCTCATTAACGCTATCCCGTTCTTGGATACGCGGTGTTTTAATAACACATCGCGTAGCTCTTTTCCTTGCGCGTCGTCAAGTTCGCTAAGCCGTTGAAGTTTTGCGTTTACGTAAAGTACTGCAGCTAGTTCTTTTATATACTCCGGAGCAGAATTATTCAAAACGGACAAATATATTCCTTGGATTTCTTCGGAATTCTTTGAAAAATCCGACGATGTTAGAATAGCGGCCTGCGAAAGCTTCCCCAAGAACTTGTACGTTTTCTGGTACCTTGCGCCGATGTGGGTCATCAACCCGACGGCTTCCTCAATTTTGCCTTGCTCCATTAAGTTTTGGGCATTAACCAAGCTCGCGGATATCTCTTCGCGTTGTTCCTTGTCGTATCCTTGCCAACAGGGAAATAATACCACTCCGGCTAATACTACTGTAGCGAAGATAAGGATCAACTTGCCGTGTTTATTCCACAGCTGTTGGTATTTTTCCATTTTTATATCATTCTCGATATCATCGAGAAACTCGTCGAAAACCCTTTCCTTGCAATCACAAGAGGATTTCCCTGAGGATTTATCACATGAATGTTTGTCTTTCATCGTTTATCAGCAAATAAAACCACTGTCTCAGTTTAGTGGATGCTGAGGCGCCGTGCAACTGTTTGTGACAATTATTCATCTCTACTCAGTGCAGTTATGGGGCCCCAATGAATGCGGAACTAAAATTGAAAAACAACAAGCGAAGGAGTCGAACATCTCACTCCCTATATATCTTTACTTTGTAAATAAAGGGAGTAAAACGCGGAATAAATAACTTTTATTAGTAGCCGATAAACAGTAATGTACTCTTTGAAAGCTAACTATTTCTGTTCCCCCTGGGTGGAAGTCGGATTCTGGAAAATTAGAACTTCGTCAACAAATATGTACTACAACGGCCGCCGTGGGGGTATCTTCACGACGTTTCCCCCCTTGGTCTCACTACGATAGAGCCCCTCCTTCAGACGACGCGCTTCGCGTTTCTCCTATGGCGAGCACGCATCTCTTTCCTCGCACGCTCTGTATAAAAATCGTTTTCAACAATAACGGAATCGTCATTCTCAATAATTGGCATATTTTGATTAGGGTCTCTAAGCATATACCCTCGCCCCCAAATCGTCTCTATGTAACCATTTTGTTGAGTTAATGCATAAATCTTTCGCCGCAATTTACAAATAAACACATCAACGATTTTAACCTCAGGCTCATCCATTCCTCCATACAAATGGTTCAAAAACGCTTCCTTGGTTAGCGCCGAGCCCTTGCGAATCGCTAAAAGTTCCAATATTGCGTACTCCTTTCCTGTTAATGATAAAATCCGCCCATGAACAGAAGCAATCCTTGCTTGAAGATTAATTTCCAACGCTCCAACCTTTATCACCGATTCAGAGTATCCGTTACTACGCCTAATTATCGCGTTTACGCGAGCCATTAACTCATCCTTACTATAGGGTTTAGTTAAGTAATCATCTGCCCCAGTACATAGCCCTTTTACTTTATTTGCAGTATCATCTATCCCAGATAGTATAAGTATAGGAGTATCAACACGAGATGCCCGCAAGCGGCGCATTACTTCAAACCCTTCGATATCTGGCAAAATTAAGTCAAGTATTATCGCGTCATACTCGTACAAACGTCCGACCTCGATACCGTCTTCACCAGTATCAGATACGTCGCAAATAAACCCCTCGTTTTGAAATAACTTCTGAATGCTCTGGGCCGTAATAAAGTCATCTTCTATAAATAAAACGCGCACCCCGCAGCCTCAATCATCCTCCCCCTATATTTAAATGCTAACAAAAAAAAGGAAAGAATGGTAATAAAATTGCATACGTTCTCGCCGCCCCATATGTCTTTTGTCATAAATAAAAGAAACAGGGGGCAAAATAAATAGCTTTTATTTATAGTTGAGAATCAGTAACGTCCTCATTCACCAATTGTTGCGACAGCAATTTTGCTTATTCCAGCATCTTGGCTGAGTTAAGTCTACATGGAATATTATTTCTTTCTAGAAATCTTAAAAAATTTAAGAAAAGATGCAGGTACTTGTCTCCAATTGTTAGTGTGACCAAATTTTTCATCGAAAATAAGTCCAGCAAACATGTTTATGTGTGCAATATGTTCATTCTTGTCGCTAAGTCCTTCAACGTTGCTCGTGTATAGGGCTCAATCTTCCGTGTACACGCATACACGTAAGTACTAGGCTTGCTCCCCAAAAGATTACGGACTTTTTGGACAAACAAACGCTTGTTACTATTCTGTTTTTTGTCCGCAATATTTGGGGATTCCGGATAGGCATGTTGGTGTCATTTTTTTCGAAAAAATTCATATGCTCTCTTTATATTTTGCTTTTCAAGTATCCATCCTTGTATTTCACTATATGTAAGCTTTGATTGCAATTATGGTAGATTTGTACAAAC
>JAISRQ010000153.1 GCA_031273545.1 Holosporales bacterium | reverse complement strand
AATAAGTGTCGTCAGGTTTGAATCCAAAATCGCTGTCAAGGCTCGCTTGTAACCATGATCAATCGCTGCAAGCACTCGCATCCCTGCCTTAAATTCCTCTCTTATTCGCTCAAATATTAGCACATTTGCGTCAACTGCCATACCTATTGTCAGCGCAATCCCCGCAATTCCTGGCAAAGTAAGCGTTGCCCCAAGGAGAGATAGTCCCGCAAAAAGCAGCACAATATTTATAATAAGCGCACAATCTGCGAAAAGCCCGAGATAAGAGTAAACAACAACCATAAACACAGCAATCATCCCAAACGCGATCATCGTCGCATTTTTTCCATACGAGATCGAGTCTGCCCCGAGGCTTGGTCCAACCACGCACTCTTCCACGATGTTCAACGGTGCGGGAAGCGCTCCTGCCCGTAACAACAGCGCAAGTTCATTCGCATTCTCCACGGTAAAGCTTCCGCTAATTTGCGCGTTACCACCAGGGATCGGCTCATTGAACACGGGGGCGCTGATGACCTTTCCGTCCAAAACAATTGCGAACTGCTTACGGACATTTCTGGATGCTTCGTCCATTTGTTGGCGGCCAACGTTGTTGAACTTTATGCTAACGACGGGGCGCCCATTTTGGTCAAACGTCGCCTGAGCGTCAACCAAGGTATCCCCTTGTATGATTATTTCTCGCTTTATGGGCATGTACACTACTGTCCCATCAGAACGCTCTTCGGGGAGATACACAACCCCAACTGGCGGCGTAGGAAGGTAAGCATTCGACCCCTTGGCTTCGACTATGGGTTGGATTGTGTCATCTACCCACTGGAATGACAACTTCGCTGTCGTTCCGAGTAAGCGCCGGACTTCTGCAGGGTCGCTAACGCCAGGCAGCTGCACAACAATCCTGTCGCTTCCTTGCCGTTGGATATTGGGCTCCTTGGTTCCGCTCGAGTCAATACGACGACGAACAACTTCAATTGACTGTTCTATTATTTCTCGGTTACGAAGAGCTATAGCTTGCTGAGACAATGTAGCGACTACTGTGCCGTCGTCTTTCTTGCTGACTGAAAGGTCCTTGTCTATTTTTTTGACAAGCTTCGCGACCGCGTCATATTGGGTAGGGTCCAAAAGAGCCACCTCTAGACACGACTGCTGGTCTGCAGAGCTTAGCCTTAGAGCCGAATATTTTATTTGCTGTTTTCTTAAGCTTTTGCGCGTTTCGCTTAAAATGTTGGCCAAGTGCTCCTTTGTTACAGCCCGAATATCTACCTGCAACTGCAGCAGGGATCCCCCGCGTAAGTCTAATCCAAGGTTGACCGTCTTCTGCATCCAAGTTGGAAACGTTGCCAAAGTTTGCTTAGACACCAAATTGGGCAAAACAAAAAATAGCCCTGTCAAACAGACTAGCAATATCGAACAAATCTTAAATCGCGAAAAACTTATCATACATCATCTCTTTTGTTAACGTGCCTATTCCCTAATAGCTTCATCCAAAATGAAGGCAAACCTGAACAACAAGCTATTTGTTTGTTATTCATATTAATTTTGCCTCCCTAATAAACCCACAAAAGGCAAACTTGAATAGCAAATTATTTTTTTTAATTTGTTGTTCGCGTTCATTTGAGCCCCCTTTTCGGACATTATTTGCGTTTCTGTTTACGACGGACATCTTCGTTCTTTGCCCCTTGAGCATCAGAAGGAGTCGCCCCGGAATCACCCTTGTATATACCTGCAACCGCGTTTTTCAGAACGGAAACCTGGACATTTTCCGCGATCTCAAGGACAAACTCTGAATCCTTTACGCGCGCAATTTCGCCAATCAACCCAGAATTTGTCACGATTCTGTCCCCTCTTTTTAATGCCTCCACGGCTTTTTGATGTTCTGCTGCACGCTTTTGCTGTGGGCGAATCATCAAAAAATACATAACCCCAAAAATAAAGACGAGCGGTAACATCGTCATAAACATATTGGAGCCCTGTTGAGCTGGTGCCGCATACGCAGGAGTAATAAACATGTAAATACCTAATAAATTCTTACAAAGACTTCATGTAAAGGCTACACACTATTTTCACAAGATTCAATATTTTTTCAGATTTTGATGGGAGATTTGATATTGTCTTTTGCAAAGCACATACCTGCTCCCCTGTTTTTTCAATCACGGAACGATCTCTACCAGCGTGCCTACGTCTGTCCACTTGAAGATTTCGTCCATTTCGGCATCTGTCACTCCTATGCATCCTTTCGTCCAATCTTTTTTAATGTGGTTCGCTCCTTCTTTCTTTTGATCATAATTAAGGCCGTGAATACAGATATTGTCCCCGGGGTCTATTTTTAGTTGCTTGCTCCGCGCTTTGTCTTTGTCGTTAGGGTAAGACAGGAGTAGCGCTTTGTAACCCCTTGGGCACATGGCACTTTTCAGCACGACGCGATATTCTCCTTCTGGCGTTTTGCCGTCATTGCGTGTCGTTTTGGGGCCAACTGGGTTAAACCCTAAGGCGACCCTGTACGTTTTTAACAGCTTCCCTTTAGCATGCACTTCTAAAATGCGGGCTCCTTTTTTTATAAAAATTTTATCAATTTTTTCTTGGACATTTTGAAGTTGTTGTGGGTCAGGTGCAGGCGCTTCTTTAGATGATGGTTGAGGATCATTCCTGGAAATGGGCTGCTTGTCCTTAGGTAAAGGCTGGGAGGAAGGCGAGGGCGTCTCTTGGGAGGACGGCTGAGAGGCTTCTTGCGAGGAAGAATGGGAAGTCCCTGAAGGCTGAGGCGCCTGCTGGGAGATAGGCAGCGAGATATACAGGGGCGTTTGTGATAACGAATGCCTCACCGTACACACTACTCCAGTAACAACCACCAATACGGCGGCTACTAATAAATTAATTATCCTTAACATAAACACCTTGCTTATCGCGAATTTCCACGGAATGCCGCATTGTACAACATGAATCGACATTTTGCACGCAAACTTTTCCTTGACGAAGGCGACTGATTGCGCAAATTGCGGCAGTTTCGCTGCGTAGTATATTTTTCCCTAGAGTAACTACACGCGCTTTTTCATTAAGGATGCTTTTCTCTCTTTCAGAAAAACCTCCCTCCGGACCGATAATAATTCCTGCAGGCCCGTCCTGCGCAACCAATGGAGATGCATTCGTTCCACATCGTTCAATGGCGGCTAACCAATGCATCGGGAGCACGGACGTTTTTGTTACACTTTGCAAATCTGGTATACTGTCAGTGAATTTCGCAAATGTTTGTCCTTCAAACAACATGGGGACATCCAACCGCCCACATTGTTCAGTAGCTTCTATTGCTATTTTTCTTAATTTTGCAACGTTAAGGCTGCGAAACTGCGTGTATTCAGAAAATATAGGCTGAAAGTGCGTAACACCAAGTTCAGTAGATTTTTCGATAATAAAGTGCGTTAAGTGCGGCTTTATAGGACAAAATGCAAGCCAAGTCTCCTGGGAGACAGGTTCCGGTTCCCGGACACATATTGAAGGAACGATAGATACATTGCTACAAGTAATGCGAATTACTGCATCAAACTCACCCATCTGCTCATTAAAAACCCGAATATTATCGTTGTTTTTCAAACGCATCACGTGGATCAAATAGTGGGCTTGCTCTGCTGAGGGTGATACGCCAATTCCTGAACGAAAACAACTTAGATACAACCGCATTGCACCCCCCTTCCCTATATCTCGCGCGCACACTGGGGCCACAAAGATTGCAGACACTCGAAAATGGTGCGTCCTAGAGGAATCGAACCTCTGACCTACGGCTTAGAAGGCCGCCGCTCTATCCAGCTGAGCTAAGGACGCGTAAATGAAAAATAACTTAATTCGCCTGATACAGTTACCCCCTCAGAGAAAATCCGGAAATAGCACAAAAAAACTTCGCCCGACCTAACTTTCTCTAAAGAGAACCAAATCCATCATCACCTAATGCCTCCGTCCCCTAACATTTCGCTTAACGTCTCGTCACTAGAGAAGTCTACATTCTTTCCGTCTACCCCGAATGCATTACATCCAGCCTGTACCATCAACCCTTGAGCCACTTTCACCGTCTGCTCTTGAATTATATTTTGCTTCAAATACTCCTTAGACTCCGCAAACGTAGGAATATGTATTGGCCGCTTATCTTCTATCCTAACCACCCATAGCTGCCCATTTATATCCACAGTGTTCAACAAAATCGTTGCCTTTGGCGCTTTCTTTACTTGCTCAAGCAAATCAGACGACAACCTAGTTAATTCATCTTTCTTCAAGTATCCTAAGTCTCCATTCTGGTCTTGGACTCTTTTATCCGCACAAAACTCCTCCATGACCGCCTCAAACGACGTTCCACCTTTCAACTTCGCAATTGCCTTCTTCCCATGTTCGGCAGATTCAACCGGAATCACCCGTAAGCGATACTCCATTTCGTTTTTATCGATACGAGCAACTGAACGCTCATAAAAATCTCTAACCTGAGCATCCGTTACAGATTTTCCAGACGCATCTAACAGATACTCCCTCGCCAAAAAAGCCTTAATTGCTTCAAGCTGTTTCTCCTTCACATCAGCACGCGCCCCAATTCCCGATTTGGCCGCTGCATCCTTAAGAACAATACGGTGCACATATTCTTCCGAAGCCGCATTATACACATCGGAAACGGGCATCCCCTTAAACATCGCAGCGTTATCTTTTATAAATGCAGCCAACTCTTTGAAAACGACACTCCTATCCCCTATTTTAGCAACAACCGAAGTCTCCTTCAGGTTATTTATATCCGCCTCAAGTTTAATTTCCTGCGCGGTCGACTGCTTCTTCGGATCTTGCTGTTTAGCTCTCAGCTCTTCAAGTTTAGCATCGACTTCCTTTACAGGAACGACGCTTCCGTCCGGAGCATAGAAAACAACGCCACGCTCCTTACACAAATTTGCGACATGGTACAAGGCAAAACGTTTAGACAATATACTCTTAATCCTATCTTCTACCTTATCCAACGGTGCCGGCGTTGACATCCTTTTCTCTGACACAAGAAGCACACTATAACCAGTCTGAGGAACAAGCACAGGTACGCCAACAAAACCGCCAACAGCTGTGCTGGTAATCGCATCTTGCTCAGCCTGAGGCAGCTGCGATGCCCTAAAGAATCCTAGGAACCCTTGACGAGCTAAAGTTTTGCGATCAATCGAATGTTTTCCCTGAAGAGTATCAAACGACTCACCCTTCTTCAGCGCCTCTATAATACGGAGAGCTTCCTCCTTGGTCTTTACCAAAATATGCCTCAACCCATACTCGTCTTCGACTTTAAAGTTTTTTAGCAATTTATCATACTGAGCCTTTATTGCCTCAGGAGTGATTTTATCTTTGACTTTTTCATCCAGATAAGCCTGTTGAGCAATTCCGTCTTCTATCAACGCAATCGATTTCGCGACTTGATCCTTTTTCTCGAATCCCTCTTTTTTAGCAGCTTCATACGCTACCTTTTCTTGAATTGTTACAAACAAAATGAGGTTGTACAGCTGATTAAAGGCCAGATTTCGCGCGCGTGCAGGCAAACGCTCTATCCGGTTCATCACATCGGATCTAAGAATATGGGAACCATCAGAGAACGTTGCCGCCACATCCGCCTTATCCGGAGCATTGGACTTACCTTGTGGGTTCTCGACAGAAGTGGACGAAGGCGCACCCGCGGATACAGGCGCGTCAATTGCTTTTTCTTCTACAACCGGAGGTTGAGAAGTTTGCGCAGCTTCCTGCGCAGCTTCCTTTCCGGAGGCGAGCTTAGTTGGTTGCTTTTTACTGGAGTCCTCACACCCAGATTCGCAGCACACGACCGCGCACGATACAAACAACAGCCTATAAAAATTCATTTAACTTCAACCTTGTTACGAGAACCTCTTAAATAAAGTATGAGTTACTAACTCACGCACGTCAAGCATTGTTTTTTCAAAAATTAATCTTCGCGGAAAAATGCGCGAAACGCGCCACACACAACTCCAAAACACGCAAGCAAAAATGGCAGCGCCAAGCAGTCAAGAGTACTTCCTATATTTATAAAATAACAGGGTTGCACGATAAACTCAATGCATGCAATAATCTGAGAGTGTGATAAGCGCCGCAGTGGCTCAGTGGTAGAGCACATCCTTGGTAAGGATGAGGTCGAAGGTCCGATTCCTTCTTGCGGCACCATCTTCCTCATAAGTGTGTTTTTGGGATATTCCTTATTAAGTATGTTTGTGGAAGATCGGGTCTGTTTGTGGGTTGTGCTTCATGCAAGACGATTCTCCTTTAAATTCTGCAAAACTTCTCGAAGCATTTTTTCGGGATTTTTATTATGACTTACTAAAGTGTAAGGATATTGCGATTAGAACAACGCGAATGGATGCGGAATTAAATGGCGCGGACAGTGGCGGGAGCAATGATGCGGGCAGTGACAGTGGAAGCGGTTCGAATGATGCAAGCGCAAATGACGCGGGTAGCGGCAGCGAAGCGAACTCAGGAAGCAGCGCCGATCAAGCAGCTTCCGATTCCGACCGCGCAC
>JAISRQ010000071.1 GCA_031273545.1 Holosporales bacterium | reverse complement strand
GGAGTCGCTCCGCAAGGATGAGGGTATTTTCCCTAGGTTTTTTGCAAGTGTAATTAGGTTTTTGGCGTATGTAATAATAGCACTAAGTCCCACGAAACTGCTGGACAGATCCCGGACATCCCAAATATTGCGGACCAACGCAAGCGTTTGTCGGAATAAGTCCACAATCATTCGGGCAAGTACGCCTCGTCCATAATGTCCGTAATCTTTTTTGGCAAGGACAATAAATAGTCACTTAATCTATGATTTCACCCAACCCTTTCAATTACAACTATTCCCGTTTTACGAGAATACTCGTCGAAATAGCTTTTCACACCAGGACTATCGTGTTCTTGTCTGTATACTCCATTGCCAAAATTATAAAACGCGTTAATTAGCTCTGCATCTCTTGGGCGAGTCTCAATGTAATCCTTCCAAGACGGATATTTTTTGATCTGTAGTTGTTTTTTTCCAACAAAAGAAACCAGTTCCATTTCATCGATTATATCGTAAAACGACTTTTCATAAGCCAATCCTGTTGCTGTGTCGGTCATTATTAGACGTCCGCCCACCCTCAACAGATCCGCAATCTTTTTAAAATTAGAACTGAACGATCTACTACTAGATGTATCCGTAATTATTAAGTCAAACGCTCCAGTAACTCGTACAAGTTCGCGTCTAGATTTATGATCCTTGGGGAAAGAATCTTTCAAAACACCAGCAAACAGCATTCCTGCCCCATTGGTTAAATCCGTCTTTGAAAATGAATACCAATCTCTACTTTCAGTTTCAGCAGGATCAAACAGAGACACGTGTACTACATTTTTTGGGTTAATACCAAGGTGTAATAATTTTTTTTGATATCTTCCGTCAACAAATGCGCTATGGGATATATCATAAATGGAATGCGGAGCGGACCCAGCTCTTAGTACATGATAGTCTCTATACTTACTTGTTGAAGGGTCGTTTGCAGTAGCAAACGTATTCGTTGCAGCAGTTGAAGTTCTGTTTACTGTAGCGAACGTACTGTTTGCTAATGCTGCAAATACAACCATATTTACAAAAAATGATCTTACTGTTTGATTTTTGTTCATAACATGCCTCCTTTCAAAAAAGCTCACAAATAATTTATCTATAGGTAGGGGGGTCTATTTATTTTATCTCTATCTATAGTGTAGTATATTTCATGTATGTAATGTTTGTCAAGTATAGCATTCGTGCGTATACAAACGCAACAACCTGTGTACTGCGCATACACTGAGGGCCCCAAAAAATTGTGGGGAACAATACCAAGCGTTTTACTTTCCCAAAATTCCGCAATCATTCGGGAGATTTGTCCATGTCACACTACCTTTCCATTCCGCGGACAGACTCCAGGCCTCCAAAAGATTGCGAACCAAAATCAGCAGAACCGTTGTCTGTTGTGCTGAATAGTTCACAATCATTTGGGGAGTGAATAACAAATAGCTACTTAAGCTGTAATTTTTATCCAATTCTTTCTACTACAACTATTCCCGTTTCACTAGAGTAGTAATCGAAACAACTAACGTGTTCACTCTTGTATCTGCCATGACTAAAGTTATAAAACGTGTTAATTACCTCTGCATCTTGCGGATGAGTATTCATATAATCCTCCCAAGATGGATATTTTTCTGTTACGAAGTACTTTATCTCCAAAGGAACCGATCCTTTTTTTGTCTTGTCGTAAACCCATTCTCCTTCTTTAGTGTCGGTGTAAAGCGAATGTCCTGCTATTACGGTCGTTTTTGTGTCTGTCATTATCAGACGTCCGCTTCTCTTCAATAGCTTAGCAATCTCTTTCCAATTGTATCCAAACAGTTTATTACTGGATGTATCTGTAATGATTAAGTCAAACTCTCCAGGAATTTGCACAAGCTCGTTTCCATGTTTCGGATCCCTTGGTAAATTAACTTTTCTTAAGTCAGCTTTTAAACACGAATACCAATCTTCCTCATCAGTTACACTTGGCTCTTCAAAGTATACGTGTAGCACATTTCTTGGGCTAAGGCCCATGGCCAATAATTTATTTTGATATCTTCCATCAACAAATGCGATATGGGATGAATCTTTTTCGTGGTGTGGTGCGGAACCGGCCCTCAGTACACGATAGTTGCTATATTTATCCAGAGTCGGAGTGTTGTTTGTCATCGCTGCAACATCTGTTGCTCTTGCTATCGCAGCAGCATACGCAGCTGTTTCTGCTGCGGATGTCTCGTTCACTTGCGCGAACGTACTATTTGCCAATGCGGCAAATACCGCCATACTAACAAAAAATGATCTTACTTCTTGATTTCTTTTCATATATTCCCCTTTTTTTAAAATCTAGACAATATTCCTTATTAATGTGAGTATATGTCAATGTTATTACTATTTATGCTGTAAGCATATCTTATGTATATCCCCGGAGTCAAACATAGCATCTACGCTCATAAAAAATGCAACAACCTGTGCACGGCGTATATACTGGGAGTTTCCAAAGATTGCGGGCCAGAAAAAGCGTTTGACTGCTCCAATAACTCGCAATCATTTGGTCAGGGGATTGTGCACAAAAACGTTACCCTAAATAACAATCATGTTTACAGATTCTTAAATAGTTGGCTTAATCCTGTCTACCAACACAAGATTATTGAACTCCACCTCTTGCCATGTGTTTACGTCAGATTCAAGAACGACCGCCTCGCATGTGTCCAATGGAGGAACTTTTTCGTCAGGGAAAATTGCTGCAATAAACTGCGATAGGCTTGGATTATGCCCGATAATCAGCATTTTATTATAGATTGCCGGTGTCCATTTGATTTTGTCTCTGAGCTCCGAGGTCGAAACTTGATATAAGTTATCATCAAATATAAATTTCGTACTCGAACGAACAGTTGAGTAAATTGCCTGAAATGTCTGTTTCGCCCGTTTAATTCCAGAGCATAAAACGAAGTCGACTTCACTCCACAGTTGCTTGTTATTCGCGCTTATTTGTTCTATTTGAAATAAGCCAGTGACGCTGACTGGGCGCTCAAGCTCATACCCGGAAAAGTCAGTAGGATACGAATCAGCATGTCTCATTAGTATAATTGTCTTCACGATTGTAACTTATGACTTTGTTAAACACTTTCCTCTTATAATGAGTCTATGACGTTTTTTGTCCTAAAGTAAAGATTCGGAAAAGTTGTATGCTCACACTAGATGATAAAATATTATGGATTCGGCTGGCTTTATCAAAGGGAATTGGGCCGATTACATTTTGGAGATTATTACAAAAAAATAACGGGAATATTCGTCAAGCATGCAAACATGTAAACAACTTAGCCTCGGAAGTTTTGGCCGAAAAAGAATTATTGGCTCATGAAAAGCCGAATCATCATCTATTAATTGCGAAGGATGACGCATTTCCAAAAAGCTTACTTGAGCTAAAGGATTGTCCGCCATTTTTGAGCGTGTTAGGGGATGTGACCTTGCTAAGTGAGCCGTCGATTGCTGTTGTTGGGGCGCGGAATGCTTCGTTAAGTGGAAAAATATTTGCAGCCAAGCTTGTGAAGGAACTTGGGAACAGCGGATTGGTCATTGTGTCGGGGATGGCGCGGGGGATTGACGGCGCGGTACACGAGGCAAGCCTTGATACCGGGAGTGTTGCTGTGTTGGCTGGCGGAGTTGATGTGGTGTACCCATCTGAAAACGCACATATATATAAAAGCCTGGGAGAGCACGGCGTGATTGTTTCGGAGATGCCGATTGGGACGGCGATTGACGCAACGCTGTTTCCGCGGAGGAACAGGATAATTGCAGGGTTAGCGCTTGGGGTGGTGTTGATCGAGGCCGCGGAACAATCTGGGTCGCTTATAACGGCGAAATTCGCCCTTGAAAACGGGAAGGATATTTTTGCAGTTCCGGGGTTCCCTGCGGACCCGCGGTCAAGAGGCTGTAATAAGTTGATTAAGCAAGGGGCAACGCTTGTGGAGGGCGCAGAGGATGTGCTTGCTGCGATTGCGCACGTTGTCCCGCGGACAGGGAAGGGGAGGAGGGCCTGTCGGCGTTGTGATGATCAAGGGGCGAATGAATATGGTTGCGGGCTGAGTGAAGGCGGAGATAAGGGGG
>JAISRQ010000080.1 GCA_031273545.1 Holosporales bacterium | reverse complement strand
ACCTTTTCCGTTTCCAGAGCTTCTCGCAGGCGCAGCAGCGCGGCTTTGCCCAAGGAAATGGTCGATTCCTCTCTTTGCCCGTCTGGTTCGCAGGATGTTTCTACATCGCTTGCTGATTGAACGGAAACGCGATTATCTCACGAATACTAGGCTCATCCGCTAATAGCATCACAATTCGGTCTATCCCCGGAGCACACCCACCATGCGGAGGCGCCCCAAATCGGAAAGCATTGATCATTCCCGAGAACTTCTCATCCACAACGGAGCGGTCATATCCGGCAATTTCAAACGCTTTATATAATGTTTCTGGTTCATGGTTACGTATCGCTCCACTCGACAGCTCGATCCCATTACAAACCACATCATATTGGTAAGCCTTAATAGACAATGGGTCACTGTTCTGCAATGCGTCCATTCCTCCTTGCGGCATGGAAAACGGATTATGGCAGAACTGAATAAGCCCAGTTTCTTCATCTCGTTCATACATAGGAAAGTCTACGATCCAGCAAAATTCAAAACAATTTAGGTCGATCAAATCCAATGTCCTAGCCACTTTTGTGCGAATCAGCCCAGCTGATTTTGCAGCTTTTTCGATATTTGCATCCGCCGCAAAGAACAGCACGTCAGACTCTTTCATCTGCGTAAGTTGGAGCAAGCGCTGGACACGCCCCTCACTCAAAAACTTGGCAATCGGCCCTTTTATGCCATTCGGCTCCACGACAACATAGCCCAGACCTTGCATGCCGTTTTCTTGCGCCCAGCTTTCCAGCTTATCAAAGAAACTGCGCGGTTGACTGCCAGCCCCCGGGACCCTTACCGCTCTGACTGCGCCGCCCTTTTTTGTGATGGAGTCAAACACAACAAACGGGCTATCCACGAAAATCTCAGACACGTCTGTAATTACTAGCGGGTTACGTAAGTCAGGCTTGTCTGAACCGTACACGAGCATGGCTTCATCATATGTTATCCGACGGAAAGGCGCAGGAGAAACTTTGCGCCCATTAGCAAACTTGTTGAATACCCCATACAGCACTGGCTCAATTGCAGAAAATACATCTTCCTGAGAGACAAAAGACATCTCAAAGTCAAGCTGGTAAAACTCCCCAGGAGAGCGGTCCGCCCTTGCGTCTTCATCCCGGAAACATGGGGCGATTTGAAAATATTTATCGAAACCTGCCACCATAAGCAGCTGTTTAAATTGCTGAGGAGCCTGCGGAAGGGCGTAGAATTTCCCAGGGTGAATCCTACTTGGAACGATGTAATCCCTCGCACCTTCAGGTGAAGAAGCCGTTAATATAGGCGTTTGAAATTCCATGAACCCTTGCTCTATCATTTTGTTGCGAAGGTACGAAATCACAGCGGAACGCAACACGATATTTTTGTGCACCTTTTCTCTACGTAAGTCTAAGTACCTATAAGTCAGGCGCAAGTCCTCAGGGCAATCTAGGTCTTGGTTTATTGGAAATGGAAGTGGAAATGATTGCGCAATGACAATCACTTCTTCAACTACGACCTCAATTGCGCCCGTTTTTATGTTCGGGTTAACGGTGTCCGGGGAGCGCAAGGATACTTTCCCTTTTACTTGGATTATACATTCGTTAGAAAGTTTATCCGCAACGAGGAACCCTTTGCTTTCGGGTTCGAGTATGCACTGAGTCACTCCGAAGTGATCGCGCAAATCTATGAACATCAGCTGCCCATGGTCGCGCTTTCTGTGGATCCAACCAGAAAGAGTAACTTGTTGATCTTTGTTTACATTGGTTAGTTCCCCACATGTATGTGTTCTGTATAGTGTTTGTGTAGATGCCATAGAAATTCAATCAACTTAATCAACCCTGAAGTGGATTATAGCGCATATAATCGGGATAACGAACCATGTTGTGTCAACCCAGTTTAGGGGCACCACGACCTTGATTTTAAAGATATTGTGCTTAAAATATGGAAAATAAGAGATAGGCCTTTATAAAAAAACACCCTATTGCATCTCCGATTTTTGCGCTATTCTCCCTCCATGTAATAATGCGGATTTTTAGAATATATTTAATTTTCAAAAAATTACGGACCTTTTCTGATAACAAACACTTGCGATTATTCAGTTTATTGTTCGCAATCTTTGGGGACTCCGGTCTGTACACTCCCGTTCCCCAAATTGCCACGAACTTTTTACCAAACGAACGCTGACACCCCTTCCTCTATTTCTCGTGTACTGAAGGAGTAGTAGGCGGTGAGACAGTCTCTGTTGATTCGTCTCGCGTGAAACTGTCCTCTATCCATACTCGTTCTATTCCGGTTTCGATTGATCGGCAATGCATCTCTGCACAAGTACGTAAGTGTTCACCTTCTATACTAGCAACATCGCAAGTAGTTACGTTTTTTATATGTGTTACGTCTACGAACGCCGTATTCTGACACAAATCAATAATACTAGCAGTATCCCTTCCAATACGCACATCCCCATTATGCATCAAACCTTGTTGATATCCGCATGCAATAATCGCGATTCGCATATCGTGTTGCGGGATATAATTAGATTCGTAACCTACTGGAACGTCTTTAGGAACGTCTTGGATCTGTAGGATTTTCACTTTAAGCTTTGCGCAAAACTTAACGCCATCTAAGCATTCGCCAATTCCATATAACCCCGAACCAATGCGTACCATATCGAATAACCAGTCCCTCCCTGTGCTCAATCCATATTTCGTCCAATACGAGCTTGCAAAAGAAAATGGAATATTTGGGAACATTCCTCTAATTCCCAGCACCCTCTGTCGCTGAACTCCCGATGTGTAATTTTCAGGGTCCATGGAAACTGGGTGTGACATAAAATAGCGCCATTCAATGAATTTAAATTCACAATTCTTATGTGAGGTACAGAACTTACTGAAATCGCGTGGGTTTACCGCATAGCTATTCATTCCTGTATCGATGTGCAAAACTGCTGGAAGCACTTCTTTCTGGCTTTTTGCAAATTCGTTATATCTGTGCACCTCGTTTAAAGAGTTAAGCGATGGAATGAATTTAAATTTGTACATTGATAGCCAGTCATCACTACACCTTGATAAAACGAATATATTGTAGCCACTTTTGTCATAAGACGGAACCCGCTTGTTCGCATTATCATTGATTGCGCTGACTAGGTCCCTCTCTGGTACATTCGCGATGGCTGCAGCAATTTCAATTGCTTCGGGGATAGTGGACACAAAAAAGTGGCGAGCCCCAACACTGTACAACGCTGGAGCGATTTTAGCTGCACCGAAACCGTATGCGTTACTTTTCAGCACGGCTGCGCAGACTGTTGGCTTTAAGGCCCTCTGATATATTTTAAAGTTCTTTTGAATTGTCGCGATATCAACGCTCATCCATGCTTGGCGCGCGTTAACGCCGCGGCCAGCACGCTCTTTGCGATACTGATTCATGCTCCTGACCAAGTTCACAGAATTCAATGCATTGTTTGGAGGGATGCGTTTATCGTGGCCCAGCTCATTGGGATCACCATAACTAAAGCTACTATGAAAAGGATCTTGAGCGACAGCAGACGAAATCACCTGACAATTCGCTAGCAAGAACCCCATGTAACTGCATTTTAATATGTGCATAATATACCATCTCGTCTACTATCAAAACCACGCCTTGAGTGTATTCAATATATAATCAAATGGAAAGTAATATTTGAATATTTGATTGATTTTTTTTAAGGATCTGTTCCAAGTCATAAAAAACAGGGGAGCCAAGCTCCCCCACACTGCGTTACTTGGACAACGTCTATAGACTCATCGAATCTGCACTTCACCACTACCACGCGTAACGATAGACCTCTCAATTTTGTTATGAAAATGTTTCCACGAGTGTTTTTTTCGTATAAGCCCGGCACTCAAACTTCCTATAAAAAAAGTAGCGATAGAGACTGTCACGAAATTTCTCTGAAAAAACGCTGCAAACATTCGAATACGACTCATATTATGTTCCTGCCATTACAAAAACGCGCTACGCAACAGACTTGCCGAATAGCCCCCAACCTAACCGTCCACAACATAAGCCTTTTCTGCTTACTTACGCTAAAATGAGCCTCATTGCATCGCCCCTTCAGCTTTATGGGCAGACGTTACTGCTCCACGCGACCACACTGGCATTGTACCAAAACACACATAAAAAGACAAAAGGCTTCCAACTTCCTTTAGAACTACTGGAAGTTCCGAACCTTAGAGCTCGCACAACTTCTCCGGAGCTGTCAAAGCTTACCCAAGGATTCGTACAACCCCAAGGACATCACAAGATAGCATACTCTCACAGTCTTACAAAAACCTCTAACCAAAAATGAAGGAATTGCAAGCACCTGTTCTGCTCAAAAATCCGAAGCCCTACAAAAAATGGAGCGACCTGACCTACCTAGCAAGAATGTTAAGCTGCAAATTCTTGTCTAATGCGAAAAAGTTTTTCTGTTCTTCCTTCGAAATAGACAGACTTCCGCCTCGTGCAAGCTTCAGCGCCCTGTGTGCGGCTCCTTGGCTTTTCATGTTGGCCGCTTGTATCAACAGCTTTGATGCTCGCGCAGGATCCTTTGGTCCGCCTCGTCCCTCATAAACGAATTCGGAAAGGTAATACGTTGCATCCGCGTCTCCTAATTGAGCCCCTTTTTCCAGCCATGCACGTGCCTTGGCATCATCCCGCGGCGTTTTGTCGTCGAACGCGAAGTCGCTATACTCGATCCCTAGGCGCCTGCATGCATATCCGCTTCCGAGATCCGCTGCCTGAACAAAGTAGGAGAGCCCTTTCGCAATATCTTGTGAAACGCCAATTCCGTTGTAATACTTTTCGGCAAGAGAGACAATCTCGTCTACACTGAGACTTTTGTCATCAGACACGACCTTTATCACCTTTGCAGGAGGAAGGTCGGCAATGACGGGGGCCATTTGCGGACTTTGCGGTTTGACCTCTGCAACAGGCTCCTTGGTGGCGCTCTCTTTTGTCACAGTGGTACAACCTGTAATCAACATCACGGCCACTCCAGAGCACAATTTTAAAAATACTTGCATGGTAATACAACCCTTAATAATATCCCCTATAAATAAATAATACTACAGACAACATGCAATAGTAAATAGGTATTGCATTCTAGATCAAGAATGTAATAATTTTGCTACTTTCATTAATAGAAATGAGTAATAGCGCGGGTATGTACGAGACCTTCAAAGATTGCGAACTAGGAACGGAAAATGGGGACAAAAAAAATAAAAATAATATAGTACCTAGAAACCCCAAACATGTACTAATATCAATGCTTAGAGCGCTCCGTTAATTTTTTTTGCCATATGCTTAAGTACGAGTTTGCACAGCAGTCCATTTCTCAAGATATAAACAGTTTGTGGGTAAACATACTCGCAGACATCGCCAAGCGTGTCGGTCCTGGGTGTTGCCAAAGCTGGTTTGAGAAGGCGTCGCCCATCAGGCTAGACGACGGTTTTTTGTTGATGCGCACACGCCAACGCATCGTGCGGGACCGCTTGCTTACGCAATACAGCCAAGTGTTGCTTTCTACATGGCAGAAGTACGTTCCTCAAGTAGTGTCAATAGACATTATGGTGGATAATGACCCAGAGAATTGTTCCCCCTACGAGATTACGCCAATTACAGCGGACACATTAAAAGGCGGGGCTGCAGTTAGCGCCGAAAGCAACAAAGGAGATGCTGCAAACTCGTCAAGGGGGCACGCGGATTCGTCAAGGTTTGGGGGCGATTCATCCAAGTACATAGACTCGTCAAGACTTGGGGCCGACTCCTCAAAGCATGCCGCTGATTCATCAAAATACACTGACTCATCAAGGCTTGGGGGCGATTCATCCAAGTACGCTGCGGATTCATCAAGGAATGATGCGGATTTGCAGAAATACTCCGCGGCCCCCCAAAAAAACTCGTCTACGCTATTGACGGCGATCACTGTGGATTCCTTAAAAGCTCAAGCGAACGTACCCCCTTCCATAGAGTCGCGACCCCGTGCCGAAAACTCCAGCAACGACACGGACGCAACGCCTCGCCCAGAAAGCTCTGATGACTCGGCCTCCGTATCCCTTCCCAAGAACAACAGCAACCTCCTGGATCCACGCTTTACATTCGAGAATTTCGTCGTGGGCAAGCCAAATGAGTTTGCGTACGCTGCGGCGACTCGTGTTGCGGAGTCGGACGATGTGCAGTTTAACCCGCTTTTTTTGTATGGGGGCGTTGGCCTGGGGAAGACTCACCTTATGCACGCAATTGCATGGAAAATTTTTCAAAAAAATTCGTCTCGGCGCGTCGTGTATATGTCTGCGGAAAAATTTATGTACCAATTTATTCGCGCGATAAGGTTCCACGACACGATGGCTTTCAAGGAGCAATTTCGTTCAGTTGATGTCCTTATGATTGACGATTTCCAATTTATTGGCGGCAAAGAAACAACTCAGGAAGAATTTTTTCACACGTTTAATGCCCTAGTTGACAATAATAGGCAGATTATCATTTCTGCGGATAAGTCGCCGTCTGATTTGGAGAACATCGGTGAGCGTTTGAAGTCGCGTTTAGGATGGGGGTTGGTTGCGGATATTCACCCAACGACATATGAATTGCGGCTGGGGATTTTGCAATCGAAGGCGGAACTGCTTAATTTGAAAGTGCCAAAGGAGGTGCTGGACCTGATTGCGACGAAGATAACGTCAAATGTTCGTGAATTAGAGGGCGCGTTGAATAGGATCATGGCGCACGCGTTTTTGGTGGGAAGGGATGTGACGCTTGAGTCGACTCAGGAAGTGCTGAAGGATGTTCTTCGGTCGAATGAGCGGTTCATCACGATAGAGGACATTCAAAAGCGCGTAAGTGAGTTTTTTAGTATAAAGATGGCGGACTTGCTGTCACCACGGCGCGCCAGGTCGCTTGCTAGGCCGCGGCAGGTTGCGATGTACTTGAGCAAGGAGCTGACGACGAAGTCTCTTCCTGAGATAGGGCGTAAGTTTGGTGGGCGCGATCATGCAACTGTGATTTATGCAGTAAAAAAGGTGATGGAGTTGTGTGAATCTAGCGCGGAGTTTGCCCATGACTTGGATACGTTGAAGAAATCGTTGCAGTAAAACGGAGTAAAATCTTATGCGACGCGAATAACTGACAAGTAGAGCATAGGTAGTAATAGAATTTTATTTAGGTGAATCGCTCGCAACTTTGTGGGATTTATCTCGCTATATTTCGATCGCGTTCTATTGCCGCATCCAACCTGTTTAGCGCGAACGCGAGGGGCGGGTACACGGACTGCAAATCTTCGGAAAGCACTGTAGGCTCGCAATCTTGGGCCCCCTGCTGGTCGTCATTTACTGGCGGCGGATTTGCGTTTGGCTCCGCAGACAGGTCGCTTCCCATGAAATCATCAACGAAACGGATACTCTCTACAACAGCGGAGCCAAAGTATAGCCGAATGCGTTCAAGTAATTGCGGGACGACGTACGTTAGCTGAGCAGCGACGGACTTTGAGGCTCCGATGTAGAGACAACAGTGAGGACGCAAGCCAGATATGCGAACGGGGCGGCATTGTTTGCTATATATTTCGCCGACAATATTTTTCCAATCCAGGATTAGTTCTGCCGAAAAAAACCCATTTTTCTTGTAAATCGGCGCGACTAATTTATTGAGGTAACGCCCCAGTGGCGGGGGATTTGAGTAGTGCGGAGTCCCCAAAGATTGCGGATCAGAAACTAGTGCTGGTCTATTTGGCGAGCGCGGAACTCCTTGCCCATTGTGCGAATTCAGGACTTCTGGTTCATTACGCGAGGGCGATGGCGCCGGTTTATTTGGCGAGCGCGGAACTTCTTGTCCACTATGCGAGTGCGATGGCGCCGGTTTATTATGCGAATGCAGGATTTCGCTCATGCTACCTCGATCTGCGAAAAATCTGCAATCGTTTCGTATAGGTGCATTACGCGCAAAAG
>JAISRQ010000119.1 GCA_031273545.1 Holosporales bacterium | reverse complement strand
CTTAGGAATCTCCATAGACAGGTGGACGAATTGCTAGAAGATCCCGATTATAACGAATATGAAATACATAAAATAGATGGTACAATTCGCAAAGTACTTGGTGTATATACAGGGATAATTTGTCCAGAGTTATTTAGCCGCCACCTAATTTATGGACTCGAGTCAGATTTTAAAGGCATGAATGCGGAAGACGAAGAATGTTTGACTTTTTTTCACGAAATAGATGGCCTCCTGTCTCCTCTGGTGCATGCGTGTAAGTATTCTTTGATGGAGCCTGAGCAGTATTTGCAAAAAAGGTATGAAGTGGTGAGCATGCTCAAATATGCAGGATTGCGAGATAAAGCGTAAGGACGCTATAGCGAGTTGTTTCTCACCAAATAATCGGGGGCCCAAATGAATGCGGACCAATGGCAGAATACACGCGTTTAGTCTGCTCAAATGTTCGCAATCATTACTCTTCGGGGCTCCCGGTATACTTAATCCCCAAAAGATTACGGGTTTTCTTGAAAGTCAAAACATTTGCTATTTTTGTATCTTCTTTCCCAAAATTTTTGAGGGCCCTCGGTGTATACTTGCTTCCCAAAAGATTACGGACTTTTTTTTGAGAACGAACGCGTACGATTATTCGGTTTTTTGTCCGTAGTGGGTCCTCAAACGCGATAAAATCCTGGATTTTTGTTGTAAACAATAATCGACGCCACTCTAGTGGAACATTGATTTTTATAGCCCTTGCTAAAATCTGGTATTTTTACGCTCTTGGGCGTACTCCTAAATCCCCAAAAAGTCCACAATCACTTGATGAGTTTGTCTATTTATAAAGATAAATGACGCATATTAACTGTTTCTTTACCAATATATGCAACTATTAATAGTAGTTGTAGTGAGTACTGGAATAGATCATGAAGAAAATATTATTATCTTGTTTACTGGTTTGTACGTTCGTTGATGGAGCGTACGTTTATGCGAGTCGGTCGAGTGCAAGTTCGCGCTCGAAGGGGGGCGGAGAAAAGTTAGCTAAAGACTTGCTTCGCGGGTTGGATGAGAATTGCTCTTTACTCCCTAGTGCTAGCTCAGCCTCATATAAGGGGGGCGAGAAATCATCGATCAGGACCCCTGGAAGTTTACGTGACTATTTGGTAGATTACCTGGATATACTAGGTAAATACCAATCGACGACAGATAAAAAAGAGCAAAAGCGCTTAGCAAGTGAAAAAGCCAGTATGGAGAAGACACTCAGTCTCGGAGGGATTATTGGCGGTCGCGGGAGAGAAGCCGCATACAATGGTGCTATCAAGACTGCAGTCTATTTAAGAAAAAAATATCCAAAGGATGACGAGACGTTTGTTAAGATTTACAACTGTTTAGAGGAGTTGCGTGATGAGCTCTCAGGTTCTAAGAGTCGTAGCACAAGGAAAAACGCAAGTAAACTACAAGGCGCTCCCAAGTCAATCCTTGATGGTGTCGATAACGAATTCAATCATCAGGGTGGTGTTTCAGAATATTTTCCAAAAAAAGATATTACGTCGAAGCGGGTCGGTTCACTGAGGTTGTTGGCTGCGGCATTTAAGGATTACATCGATAACTATCTCGAATATAGAAGGAACGCAAGCACTAGAAAGGTGACGGAACCGAGGGTTAAAGCGATTGAAGGTTTATTTGGGGTATCTGGACCTAGTGACGTTTTCTTTTCAGTGCTTCAAGCGGCGTGCGTTTTAGCTGATTCTCTTCGAGATAGAATTGTAGACGCTAAAGCTGAGCGTAATGGCCTTGGCCGCGAAGATGAGGATAAGGATAGATATAATAAATTAACCCAAGAAATAGAGGACGCTGACGCTGATCTGAGATATACCAAGAGTTTGATTAATAACCTCAGGTACTTTGAGCCTCGTATACAGACAAACTCACGTTCCATTTTGGGATAGAGGTTTTTACGCATGAGGGCGTACCCTCGGGGGGCCAAAAAGAATTACTGGTCAGGAAATGAAGATTCGCAGGAATTTTTTTGGGCCCGAAAAATTCGTAATCTTTCGGGAAAAGGACGTAAATGTTGATATTCGCGGGGGGCTAGTCTTTGTGTTTATTCCGGAAATGAACTGGAAGCCGCTCTTTATGACACGCCTGGTCCGTATGGAATAGAGTTTATGAAAGCTCGGCTTATCGGATTGCCCCCGTGATACGCTTGGCTTACGTGAAATAGGACTAAGGACCGCCCCCTTCACGCCTCGCCTACGTGAAATAGGAGTAAGGTCGCCCCCGTGACACGCCTGGCTCATTGGGATTGGATGGATTTATAAATTCTTATTTTTTTGTCTGCTTTTATTTTAAGGGGCTCAACGGGCGCATTTGCGGGGTTGCCTTTTTTGAGTATATTGTTTCTAATTAAAGAATGATGAGTTGTTATTTAAAAGTTAGTTTATAGCATAAACGACAACAGTTAGGAGACGAAGATGAATCGAGCATTAAATGAAGAACGGGTTTTAGCAATTACACCAGATGTTCCGGTGGCCCGAGTAAGTGCGGCCATTGTTGGTGGGGGTATTCCGGATGACGTTCCAGAAGGGTATACTTTGTCCGAAGATGACCCTTTCATGAACCCATTACAATTGGCGTATTTCAAGAAAAAACTATTAAGTTGGAAGAAACAACTTTTGGCAGAAATGCAAGAAACGATTGAACATTTGCCGGGAACTTTGTCTGCTGCGGACTCGATTGACGTTGCGTGCAATGCAGTTAGCCAGTCTCTTGAGCTTCGAACAAGGGATCGCGAAAGAAAGCTGATTCACAAGATAGATGAAGCGTTACAGCGGATCGAGGATGGAAATTATGGCTACTGCGAAGAAACAGGGGAGCCTATTTCGTTAAAGCGTTTGGATGCGCGTCCTATTGCGACATTAAGCATCGAAGCTCAAGAGCGTCATGAGCGTAAAGAGAAGGAATATTCCGAATAGGCTGTGCTGCAAAGATGAAGTGTTTGTGCTGGATTTTTCAGGGGGGATGTGTACTCGGAACCCCCTGGTTATATTTGCGTCCTGAAAGATTATGGACTTTTTAGCACAATACACTTACTTTCCAAAAGATTATGGACTTTTTTAACGAGTGCTTGTGATTTTTCAGTTTTTGGTCAGCAATCGTTTTTGTCCTCGCTATTTCTGGCATCGGCAAGCTCTAAATAATCGCATCTACAGGCTCAGAAAAATTCATATAGGCAGGTTTACACTCTATCCTTGTGCAATGTTCACAGGACCTTTTCCTAGTGCGTTTCATAAAAAAATTCAAAATACGTAACATAAATGTTGCCACATTAAACAAAATTGTTCCATTATAAAGGAATAGGGTTTATAAGGATTGCTGGTTGGACGGATTAACAGTACTCTTAACAATTTTTGGGAACCTTCTAAGGATAAAATGTAAAAAAAGCGATGATCCGCACACCCAAGGAGATCAAACTAAATAACACAGAGCGATCGCCTCGTGTGCACATAAGGAGAATAAAAAATGGCAAAAGACAGTAAAATATACGATAGGTTTATGAATGATTTGGTTGACAACAAAATTCCCGTGATTATATTTCTTATAAACGGCGTAAAGCTTCAGGGGGTTGTTTCCGAATTTGATGAAGTTTCCATTGTGCTGGTAAGGGAGCAGAGCGTTCAGCTGTTGTACCGTCAAGCGATATCGACAATCGTTCCACAGAACAAAGGGGAAGGTCAGTAATAAAGTAGATAAGTGGAGGGATACGTGCCAACTCGCTTTTTACGTGAATGTATTGTAAATCATCCTACTAAGGAAACGGTATTTTGTGTATAATGCAGCTGGTGCATAGGGATGTATCGAGGTTGGGATATTAATATTTTTTACTAAGGAGTGGTCATGACGTCGTCGGAGTTTTACAAACCATTTCGTAAGGGGATACCCACGATTAGTTTTATGCCCCCAAGGACAATTGCGCTTGTGGGGCTTATGGGCTGTGGAAAGACAAGTATTGGGCGGCGCTTAGCTAAAAAGTTGGAGCTCTCGTTTTTTGATTCAGACCAAGAAGTTGAAATTTCTGCTGGTTGTTCCATGAAAGAGATTTACTCCGTTTTTGGAGAAGAAGCCTTTAAAAGTGGGGAGCGCCGTGTTATTGCGCGGTTGCTGGAGTTGCCTACACACATATTAGCGACGGGTGGGTCGTCCGTTTTGGATGAACAGACTCAAGCGTTGCTGAAAGATAAAAGCATTACAGTGTGGCTGGATGCGGACCTTGAAACGCTTGTAGCGCGCGTATCAAGGAGGAATGACCGCCCTTTCATTCAGGACGGGAATCAGCGAGGTACTTTAGAGAATTTGATAAGTATTTGTTACCCTGTGTATGAGCGTTCGGATATACATGTGAAAACATATGATGAAGCAACGAATACAACAGTGGACAGAGTTATTCATGCGGTTAGCGAATTCGTCAAGGAACATTATCCAGACCACTGCGTGCTTAAATCTATTTAATGTTTTGGGGGGCCTGCTGGGTATTCGGGGGAACGGTTAACGTCCTCTCTTAATGCCCAAGAAGAACTAGGAGTGTGTAAGCCATGTTAGACATAAAGAAGATACGTTTGGCGCCTGATGTTTTGGACAAGGCGCTTCAGGATCGGGGCAAGCCTCCGTGCGCAAGGGAGATCCTTGAGGCGGACGCTGCCCTTCGTCAGTTGACTACCGATGCACAGGCTATTCAAGAGCAGAAGAATGATCTCGCGAAGTCTATTGCAGCTAAACGCGGAGCAATGAGCGAAGCCGACACAAAGCTTGGGCAAGAGCTTCGTGACAAAATTGCAGAATATGAGGCGCGGATATCTGAAGCGCAAAGCACACTGCATGCGAAGATGTCGTCCATCCCAAATATTCCTGCTAGCGATACATTTGTCGGGGCGGATGAAACGGAGAACCAGCAGCTTAGGGTGCATGGAACGCCGCCAACGTTTGGCTTTGAGCCGAAAGAGCACCACGTTCTTGGGGAGAATCTTGGGTACTTGGATGTTGCAACGGCGACGAAGTTGTCTGGGGCGCGATTTACGATATTGTCGGGGCCTTTGGCGCGTTTGGAGCGGAGCATTGCGCAATTTATGTTGGATACGCATACGTCTGAACATGGGTATACGGAGATGTTTGTTCCAATTATTGTGAATGAATATTGCATGTATGGCACAGGGCAGCTTCCGAAATTTGCAGAGGATTGCTTTCATACTACAGAAAATCAATGGCTGATCCCTACGGCTGAAGTGTCCTTAACGAATTTGGTCAGGGATGAGATTTTGCAGGAAAAGGACCTTCCTATCCGTGTAACAGCGCTTACGCCGTGTTTCCGTTCTGAGGCGGGGTCTGCGGGGCGCGATATGAAGGGGATGTTCCGCCAGCGCCAATTTGAAAAGGTGGAGCTTGTGAGCATAGTCACCCCAGAGCAAGAGGAGGCCGAGCATGACAGGATGACGGCTTCGGCGGAAAACATTCTTAAAAAGCTGGGGCTGCATTATCGGGTAGTGGAGCTGTGCACTGGGGACATGGGGTTCTGCGCAAAGAAGACGTACGACATCGAAGTGTGGCTCCCAGGGCAAGGCCGGTATCGGGAGATATCTAGCTGCTCGCGCTGTGGGGATTTTCAGGCGCGGCGGATGAATGCTCGGTATAAGGGGAACGCGAGCGGAAAGGCGGAGTTTGTTTGTACGCTGAATGGCTCTGGACTTGCTGTCGGGCGGACGCTTATTGCTGTGATGGAGAATTATCAGCAGGAGGATGGGTCTATTGCGGTGCCTGATGTGTTGCAGCCGTATATGGGCGGCCTGACGCGGGTGACACGAAAGTAGTGCGAGGTAGTTGGTAAGTCGCGGCGCGGAATTAACTGGCACGCGAAAAAGTGCAAGTCGTGGCGCCTAAATTAACTAGCGTGCCAAGTAGTTAGCAAGTTATGAAGGCGGAATTAACTGGCGCGCGAGGTAATGGAAAGTTATGAAGGCGGAGTTGACTAGCGTGCAAGGTAGTGGCCTCTGTATCTTTTACGACATCAATTTCCCAAATTTCTGATGACTCGCGCGTGCATTTTGGCGTACGCATTCTAACGTTTCTACATCTTGTTGGATCACCGTAAATAGACTGACGGGTGCAAACTCCCCAATCGATTTTCCTGCAAGTGCGGTTGGTGCTGTTATTGCGCCAGCTGCATCCCAGGATATTTCGTCGCTTCCGTACATAAGTGCAGCAGCGGTGTCCGTGGTGACACGCGTTACAAACAGTTTCTTATCTGTGTTGTGCTGATACAAGACGGTGTTGCCTTCGCCTACTAGCCAGTGGTGCGCGTTATCTACTACGAGTTTTTGCATCGAATACGCAAACGTCCTAGCTTTTATTGGCTCAAACATGTCTATTAGTAATTGAATCGCATCGACAATTTTTCCCGTATTTTGCGCCATAAGCGTAACTACCGGGGCAAAGTTTTTTGGGCCCCTAATACAAAAATGCTTTCCAGAACGAGTCACCATGCTTAATGACCGAGATAACTTACTGAATGCTTGAGAGATACTTGTAAAGAATGGTGCTAAGTAAGGGGTTGCTTCAAAAATCGTCAAAAAATTTGATAAATCTGAGTCGTTTGGTCCCCCTTCTGTTGATATACAAAGCTCAGGAACAACGGGAGACGCTGATAAGGCTTTGCTTGACTGAGTCACTTTATATTTCGTTATGGATGCTAATTTTTGAAGCTTTTTCCCCCACTCACCAAGCAGTGAGGCGATTTCGAATAACTCGTTTGACTCATTTATGTTTGTGGGGGAAGGAGTGGGCGATTCCTCTGATACATCTGCTGGAGATGCCGTCTCAGGTTCTTCCGCTTCTGGAGCTATTGCCTCGGGTCCTTCTTCCTCTGGAGATGCCGTCTCAGGCTCCGCTTCAGGGGCTGGTGTATCAGGCCCTTCTTCCTCTGCGGGACTAAGTCCTGGGGTCGCCTCTGAGGTCGCTTCTGGGTCCACGTCTGCCTCCTCCATGCTTCCAACAACGGTTTGTGCCAGGGCTGCTTTTAGCCCCCTCACTGCACCTAATATAGCCAACACCTCAGGTTGTACCTCATCCGTAAAACACAGCTTTCGCGAAAAATCTAAAGGAACTTCCCTTATTTTTTGGGACAGTGCATTAATTACTTCTGCAATTTTGCGCAACCCGATGCCCATTTCAGCAAATTGCATCTGTAACGCTAATGTGTCAACCGAGGCCGATTGTTCCCCAAACATCGCATCAATTAGTGCATCGAATAACATTGTTGCATCCTTTGTTTCGCTTTTTATCTCAAACAACGCGATCGCCAGAGGCGAGCAACAACGTGACTGGTCAAATTCTTCTGCAAGCGAGTTAAGCCCGCCTTTCAGCTCTTCTAACGATTGTCCAAAACTGCTAACGGAGTCTGCTTGTAAATGTAATCGGCAAATACTGTCATTCGGTGCTTTCTCTATTTGTGTTATACATTCGATAAACGTCTTTAATGCATTCATTACTTCAGGGCTACGACAAAGTGAGGCTGATTGCTTTACTAGTCCCAAAACCTTTGTGTTCATTGTATTTGCAATCGAATTGATCCCTTCTGTAATCTTGTTGAGCGAAACCTCACCACGAAACAACTCCTCCGTCCTTGCGTACCTTGCAGGGGTTGTAATGCTTTGGGATAGGACATCTGACGCAAATTTGCTCCACAGTTTGATTCCACAATGGAGAGTGTTCGTTATTCGTTGAAGCGCCTTTTCTGTGCGTTCATTTTCGTCCACGACCCACTTTGCGCGGCCAGAGGAGTTTAGCGCCTTTTTTCGCAATTTTTGGCGCATATTCCCCCCTATTGCGCTCGTTTTAGGGAAAAGTTCATGAATTATGCACGTTCCCATTTTTTCCAGGGCGCTTATGTACTGGTCGAATTGCCGATTTCTGATAAATGAATCCACATCTAGCGTGGAGTCTATAAATGTTGCTTCTATCGCATTATTTAGTTCCAGTAATAACCGCGCAATATTTGACACGAGAAAACTAGGGTGAGAATTATACAATGCGGACAAACCGTCTAATTCTCCAACACAAGTAATAACGTTCCCGAATGAGTCAAAAAACGAAGCAAATGTTGACGTTTTGTCCTCTCCTGCATGGTTGGCCAGTGCTGTTGTTTGGCGCACTTTTTCAAAGAAATTTTGAATATTCGCCAACGAATTTTGCGCAGCGGCAACAAATTGTGACGCTTGGTCCGACACGGGCAAAAACTGGACAGCACTTAAAATTTCGCAAAATTCCTGAATTTTTGACGCAAAACTTTGCATATTTAGCGCAACGTCGTCTAATGACTCATAGAAATATTCTGGATCAACTTCGCTTGGCATTGCTGTTTCTTGCACAGTAAAACCGCCCTCGAATAAATCTTGTATGCGAAAAACAAATGCATGTAACACATTATATACGGTCTGTAAGTGCGGATTTATTTTGTATGCTTGGCATTGTGATGTACTTGTTAACGCGTGCTTCAACAAATATATTGACTCTAGGTGACTGTCGATGGTATTTAGCGCGTTGTTTACAAACTTAAGCGCTTTATCCACAAAATCAGTAGTAGGATGTTGCACGATTGCTTCGTACAGGTTCTCCCCCAAAAAATTAAGGGCTTGTAAAGACGATAGTATTTCGTTCGACAATTTTCCCAAAAGCATTCCTGTATGTACACATGAGCAAATTTTATTGTTCTCAATTTGGTTCCAAATCCATCCAACGTTTCCATACAATGTATTATACGTCGTCGAATTTGGGGATTCCCGAATCTCAGAGCGATTTCCCACACGTTGGTTTATGAAGTTTACATCCATTACCGCTGCTGCGGAGAGGGATAGCACGTTTTCAGACAAATATGTTTGGCACGCATTTCCAAGCAATGTTCCAATAATTCCATAAATATCCAAAATGATTGGCGGTCGAAACGTGTAGGAATCGTCCTCGAAAAATGCTGCAATTTCATTTAATTTCAGATCATGAAGTGCCTCGTCGAGTCGGCTTTCATAGGCCAATATCCCGTACGCATCTGATGCGTCTTCTAGCATTATGTTTATGGTTTTAAAATAATAAGAGAAAAACCCTTGGTGGATATTCACGAGCATATCGTTGATTAGCGTTTTGCCTTTTTCTATAGCAAGCTTGCATGCGTCAAGATCGGGCTCCTCAAGCAATCTACTAATTTCGCTCCAAATGGTTCCGGGCTGATTTGTTCTAATTCCGATCGAATTCGCCAAATATGCGGCAGTTGCATGGTCTGCGGAGCAACCGTCTAGCGCCCCTTGTAAAGTCATTATTTTTCTATACAACGCGTCTGGACTTTCAAAATCCACAAGCCGATACTTTCCATAATATTGGGACTCGCTTAATTTGTGCAGGTTTTCGTCTTCAGATATGCGCTCTCCTACGGCGATTGCGTCAGACAGCACAGACCTTGCGCCTTCAAGTGTCGGCACTGTAAGCAGTTTACGGAGGGGGTGGAGGTAAAACCCGTCAACAAGTTCTGTAACAAAGCTGCTTAACGTGTTTAGCCCAATAAGTGTGAATTTTGTTCCAAGGAAATGGGATGGGTCTTCAAAATTTTGGCTGCAAATAAAAATGTCATACGCAAGCTTATTTATGTTCATTAATGAAATAATCGTAGCTTTTGGGTCGAACCCTGCTACGAAAAAGTCGTCCGTTTCATCCGCAGTTGTGTCGGCCAAGGTAATGTCTGTTGCGACGTCGCTGAGCTTAGATATTAAACTTTGATATAGCTCGAAATCTGTGCCTTTTACGTGTTCGTTGAAGAACGGTGTGATCGCTTTACGCAACTTATTATTGTTTATAATATTGACCAATTGCGTATGTACAGGGGCCAAAACTGTACTCAAACGACCAAATACAGATGATGCGCTCGGAGAAACTTCTAATAAGGAAGTGAGCTGGGCTTCTAAATCTACGGGCGAATCCGTTACTAGCTGATCTATTTGGTTAACTAACCCGGATAAAGTTGTGTCGGCGTCGGAAGCGCTTCCTACTGTTGCATAAATGGCGGCGAGGTCGGCGTTATTTAAGAATAATGAAGCATACGCTAATGTATCTGTTGTGTGCGCAAAATATTCCAAAGTTGTGATCATCATATTACGGAGAGTTGGATCGTTTGTACTTATTTGAGTGAATGTGTCTTTTAGTTTGTTTGTTAGCGAAACTCCGAGATTCACAATGTACCGGGTAGATAAAAGGTAAATGGCGCTATTTAGCGACGTGATTAGATTTCCGGATGCGGCGTTGGGGGATGCTTCGGCCTCTATCCCGAAGGTTGTTTCGGAACCTATCCTAGAGGCTATTTTTGAATCAAATCCGCTAAAACTTGGGCCAATTAGCGCAAAATTTCGTGAATCTATATCTGGCCGCACAATTCGTATTGTTTGTACCAATTCATTTAAATACCCGAACACAGTGTTTGCGCCGACTCCGTCGTTGCTTCTACCAAGGACCCCTTCTAGCGTCTCCAATATGTTGTCGTAACATTGTGGGTGGTTTTGCATCACACTTGCAATTAGGTTGAATATCTTCGACAACTTAGCAAAAACAGTGATTCCATCGTCGAAATCCGCATAATTATCCAGTACGCGCGGGTCCCCAAGGATGCGGCGCGTGTTTGGCAGCAGCGAACTTTGTGAGGCAACGTTGTGGCAAAAAAGCGTCTTACTGTAGATGGATTGGTCCATTGGGTAAAATGCAGAATCTTGGGAGCCTAACATTGCTGATGCACAATATGCATTTGGGGGGGCAAAGATTGCGAACAAAAGGGCGAATACAAGGGCCAAATGGAAACGAGACAAGTGCATCAATAAAATAAAGTTGTGTGCGGGTCATACACTAATACTATTGCATATACGTTAACAATACGTTAACGGTGAAGCTTTGCGTAATGATCATGCGTATTAACACTTTGGTGGCGCAATATAATGTGTGTCGTGGACTCTAGGTGGGGCGTTAACGAATTGTTAACCTTTTGTGTGTACAATAATAGTTAGGAATACATTAGCTTGGTGTTTATATGTACAGCCAAAAATTATTACTACTTTGTTGCAGTGCTATGTTGCCAATTGCAAACTATTGCTCCGATGAGAGCGATTTAGCGGTCGAGCCGCAAAAATACGGCAGCACCCCTAACCTTTCACGCCAACACCTAACACGAAAAGTCAAACATAAGCACAAGAAAAAGTCATATGAGTCAGATTCAACGTCAGATGAAGGTTTCAGATCTAAATCTTCTAGTTTGGAGTCATTACCAAATTTGGCCTCGTTATCTAACTCCGACCTAGAGGATAACTTGCAGGAGGAGACGCGAAGTCTTGTTGAGGTTGTTAGTGAGCAAAATCTTGACTCATATCCAGTAGTTCCTCTGCCAAGTAATCAGAATGAATTATTTCCGATAAAGGCGCGTGAACGTAGCAATACTATTGATAGAGGGGCTGTTCGATTTACTAAAGAAGAGTTAGAAACGAGTTTTACACGCTTGCGCAGTAATACTACGCGAAATCCTAATGGGCACTCTTCTTCAGAGGCTACTCCTCCTAGCGGGCATCGTAGAGGTGGCAATGTGGCGCCTGGGGAAAATGCGAAGCATTCTTATGGGCGTAATGGGGTCGTCCAAGACGGTGATCCGAATTCTCGCAAGCGTGATCAAAGTTTTAACTCAAATGTGGTGCCTTCCACGAGTGGGGGAAATGCGAAGCATTCTTATGGGCCAAATGGGGTTGTGAAAAATGATGAGCCGCATTCTCGCAAGCGTACTCAAAGTTTTAATTTAAATGGGGTGTCTTCCACGGGTAAACGCAAGAATTCAAATTTATGCCCAAATATAGAAGGCTCTGTGTGGGATGGCTTTGGTGAAGTACGTCCTGATCCACAGAAAACCGTACAAACTAGACGTAAGAGTGCTATTACAAATAGCCATTTAAGAAATGGCATTGTGTCTGGGAGAAGTAATAGTTATGAATATGATTCGGAATCGTATGAAGAATCTTATGCGAGGGACTTAGAAGTGAGCGATAGTTTTTCGTCACCCAAGAATGGTATCACAGGTGTTCCTTCACTTGGAACGTTGTCTAGGAGGAGTTCTATTTTGGATGCAAACCATTCTGATTCTATTTTGTGGAATAACCATTGGGAATTTGGCAATCAGAATGTGTGGATAACGAATGGGAGTCTTCTTTCTTTTTCAGGAAGTCACGGAGTTAGTCGAGGAATCCGCAAGCAGACAAAGAAGCAAAATAATCCACTTGCGGTATCTCATGTCGGCATTGCGCTTGTCGGAACGCCAAATGAAATGTATAGGTTAATAAATCAGTCTATGCAGTATGGAGGTCTTCGCTTTAATTCAAATCAGCCAGTAGTTGCCAGAGCGTGTGAATATATGCAAAGTCTTTTAAGCGAAATGAGTGGTAATGTGCCAGATGTATTTTGTCTTCACTCTATTGCGAAATACGGAGTGCATATAGCGCCGCTATGTAGGGTTATAGACGAGTACGATGGGCACGTTTATGCTAGAGCTCTTGATACAGCAATTCCTTTGGAAAACATGATTAAAGTTATAACTTCAGACCTCGGACTCGGCTACAATTTTAACATACGTGAGTTTGTACGTTGTGTTAATGATAAAAACAAAAAAACAAATAATGCAAAATTGTTTTGTAGTCAATTAGTTGCACATATTTACAAGGATTGTGGGTTAATTCAGAGAGATATTGTAACTACAAACGTAACTCCTGCAGAATTTGGTTCGGCATGTAATGACGATTTGTTAAGAGATCATGCGAGAACAGAAGTCCCGTTGAAGGTGAAGCTCGATAATGATGGTTGTGGTTGTTTTTGTTTTTAATAAAGTGCGAGGTTACGGTCCCCAAAGATTGCGGGAGGAGAAGATGCAAAAATAGTTAAGTGTTTTACTGACCCAAAAACCCGTAATGGGGATTGGGGTATACAATACGCCTACACAATTACGCCGTACTCTTGGGCGAATTTTTGTAGCGTATGACGCACGTCGACGGAGTTTTCGTATTGAGCTGAGCTAGTTACGCAAAATTCGTATGATTCAATGCGGAAGGCGCTGGTGTATGGCAATAGCAATCCTATGTGTAAAGAGTTTATCATGTTGGCTATGGGCTTTATTGCGTTTGGTGAAATGGACAGTTTGCGGACTCCAATTCCCAAAAGAGCCATTGCCGTGAGTGGAGTGGCGGCCATTTCTCCGCATACGTGAACTGGTATGTTAAATTGCATAAGTTGGTACACGATGTTGCCAATAAACTGGAGGAACGCAGGCGATAAAACATCTTGCGAGCGGCGTCCCTGTGCATTCCATCTGTTAGTTGCAAAGAAAAAGTGAAACAAATCGTTGGTCCCAATGGATACAAAATCCACAAGATTTCGGATGCGATTAATCTGATAGACAAGGGCCGGGACTTCGATCATTACGCCAATTTTTATTTGACTCATCAAAGAAGGGTGCGCTTTGGCTTCTTGCATTGCTTCTGTTTCTATTATCTTTTGGTAGGCTTTTAATTCAACAGCATCAGAAATCATTGGGATCATAATGTGTATCGGCGCATATGGCATGTCGCTTTGGATCCTTGCACGCAACAATGCCTTTATTTGGGTTCGCAAAAATTGGTGCCGGTCAAGTAATGCCTTCCCCATTGGACTTGGCAATACCAAATGTTTTGAAGATTCAAACGTTTC
>JAISRQ010000046.1 GCA_031273545.1 Holosporales bacterium | reverse complement strand
ATTGATACGGGAATCTTTACTAATTCGCCATAAATACTCGCTATCTCCTCAGAAAAAAATGGAGAATGGTTCCCGCATGTAATAATTAAATTACTTTCTACATACTCATGTACACTATTTATTTGTTTCGATATTTTGAAAAATTCGCCTACAAAGGCAGTAATCGATGCAAGTAATTCATCACTATAAAACGCCCTATCGCGTGCGAGCAAACTCTCATTAAATTCAGAAATGTGCGATCCAATACCTGTAAGATGCGTACTAACGAACTCTACTATATCATCAAAATAGTCGCACAAATTTGGGTCGGGCGCGCTGCTGCCTTTATCGTCATACGGATCGAAAGGTGCAACCTCAAATGCAAACGGCGTCCCTCCAAAAACCTCATGCACCTTAAGTGCTACATCAAGCAAATTTTGCACTTGTGTGTCGATTTCGCTGATATTTTGTATTTTTCGCTGAAGAAAACACGCTGAGTCCCCCCCGGAGCTTTGCATTGCGCTAACCTGGTTCAATATGCACGACAATATCTCTGTGCCACGGTCCACATTTGATATAAGGATTGTCGCATCGTCACTCGATATACATGATGTTTCAATCCCAATCCTTTGAATAACTTGGTCAATCTTGAATAACGTTTGGCCCGTATTTAATAATATTTGTCCAGGATCCCTGCAGCACCGCGGCGTTGAAAGTTGCTCGTTTGCGATTTTTTGGGCGAGCGTCACTAAGTCTAGAAGGTTCGTCTTTATGAGCGCCCACACTCCGTCGTCGCACTTACTGCAAAGAGTCGATAACATTGGAATTTTTTTGCCAATCTCATCTCCAACTTGCCCCACAAAGTTTTCCAGAGCTTGTGATGTAGAAATAACCAACCCCTTCAAATTTGCATCTACTGCATAACTAGATACTTCGATTTTTTCTATAAAGGTCGGAAATAGTTCCTCTATCTTTTCTACAATTTCTCCTATACCAGTCAAAAAAAAGGTTAAAGTTCTACACCCTTTATCTGTGTATGTTGTACGAAAATACGGAACAAAGTTGGGCAAATTTAACGATTGTATATGTTCATCTAAATTGTCCGTCATTTCTTCAAATTCGGCGCATACGGTTTGTAAATATACTTTCAAATTTACACCATAACACTTTCCATCATCCGGGGTAGGGCGCCCATTAATACTGCCTGTCTCTGTAATTTTTACAATAAATTCTTGTATTAATGATAAAATATTCCTCCATGCAGAATGCTTATTGGCAAAATACATTTCATCCGCATTAAATACCGTTTCAAGGAGTCGCAACGTTTTAAAACAACAATGGTAAATATTGTGCATTTCATTAAAGATGTGGGAGCAGCATAATGTCGTATCTATTGGAGGAAAACCATTTAATAACGTTGCAATATTTATTAAAAAATCACTTATTTTAATATTTTTATGGGGGCAGCATACACCTGCGGGTAGGGCGCTAAGTAAAGATGTGTCGCTCCCCGCGCACTGACCCCCCAATGAGGTAAGGCTTGCGTCGAGTTTGACTAACTCTACTCCAATTTCTTGAATGTAATTTTGGCTAAAGCCTTCAAAAATAGCTGGAATATGGTTAACCATTGATTCAACATTATCTATTATTCTGCCCATTATATCAGAGACATCGCCGACGGTATGATGCACATTTTCTGCAAGTACTGTTACACCGGATGGGGTTTCCGTATAATTATAATATATCTTCTCTATTTCACTAAAACATCCAAATACATGGTCATACATTTCGCGAAGTTCTTTAATAAACGCGGGATGTATTATACATTCGTTCGTATCAAATATCTCGTTAGTCTTTGCCATGGAATCTTTTATCTCCTCTACATGTGACGTTATTTCGACGATACATTCCACTATCGTGTCGATGTTTTTGGGTTCACCAAAGTTAAAGGATATAATTTTTTGAATTTGCGAGCATATCGCGCTGGTCACGCACTCAACGCGGGCGAGCGAACCTATGTATTCGGCTAAGCAAGCGCGATGCTCGAACTGCAACTCATCTAATGACGAAGACGCTGTATCAAGCACGCCTAGTACGGCAGTGTTGATGTCTGCGTTTGCGTCTAAGGGTTTTTGCGTAAATACGGTTTTTAAATTCGCGATTTCTGCACTTAACTTTGATATGTCAATTCCGAATATTAAGTTATTAATATTATGGTTGTTTACTCTTACAATTTCGTCAATAAGTTCAGCGACTTTCGCAGGAATACTTGCTATATGTTCCGATATCTTTCCTAAAAGATCTTCTGCATCAACCTCTGGTTGCGGCATAATCGTCCAGTCAATATTTAGATACGGCGCACTCTTTCTTTCTACAAGGCATTGGTATTGGTTATATAGAAAATCCACTAATCCTTGCACAGGAGCGAGCAATTCGCCTTCTGCGTTAAGTTCATCAGATATTGTTGTAGAACTGGCCCCCACCCAATAATCAGCTAACGCTTTACACGCGTCCGCAATCCCAGACACATGTGTGTCAAGCTCATCCAGTAAATCACCTACATTCTCGACAACCATTGGATGACTATCATTTTTATTATCCTTAAAATCATCGATAACCCACTCTAGTTTTGATGTCGCAAATTCAAATTTTTCTAGGTTTCGTAGGAATTCCTCCCCAGCATTAGACGTTGCAAACAATGACCCTACCAACAATTTTGTGCATAGCACGCAAAAGACAGCCAAGCAGGCGAAAAATGACGCGGTTCGTACAAAAAATTCGAGAGCTGTCATGACGCCGCCACCTACTACACACCATAGTGATATTATAGAACCGAATTACTTAACAAAACGTTACCGCACCATGGCCTTCTTTCTCCTCACACACTGGCAGATAGATTCTACCTTACTGCTAAGAATTTGATTATTGCGTCCAACCTCGCATTCGTTCCAGCTTGAGCTCTTATAACAGAATCAAGCATCGAAGCAATGTCAGCCGCCAGAGGCTGCGGATTTTCCTCAAAGAAGTTGACGAGAGCAGCGTTCACATTAGGGGCCTTGCTGCTCAGAGTAGTGGCAAAACCTATTAATTTCTTGAATATATAGTCACCCACAGCTTTTTTGTCAGCGTACACTTGTTGTGGAACGTTCGCATTCAAAATGTCTGTCCGGCAATCTTGTAAATGAGAATTTATTACAGTTATTTTGGCAATTACGGACGTATCCCCGTCTCCACATACACGATTCACCAGGTCGATGAGGTCTCCAGGAACTCTTCCGTTTACGAATGCGTTTTTTAGTGCGTCAACATCCGCGGAGACATCGCTCACCAGCTGAGTCAGCTCGCCGAATTCACCGAGTAAATCTCTCATTCGCGCGGATACAAGCTCTGGGTTATCCTCCATCCATACGGAAGCCCCCTTAAAATATACGGAAAAATTTGTAAATTCACTTAAAATTGGTTCGATAATTTCATCAATTTGCGCGGGAAAAATTCGGTTTCCTACTAACGTTTGAAGAATTGTTTTGTTTTGTTCAGACGAGTATAGCTTAAAGAAGTCGTCATCTGACGCATAAATTACTGGCGAACCAAGCGAAAAACTTACCAACATAGCCAAACGAACTATAATTGAGCTACATAGCTTCCGAATTTTTATTATATTTATTGTCATGTGTGCAATGTCCAATAAGATCCCATTAGTTATATATTACTATGAATTCGTTAATATATCATTAATGGGCGAAAATCTGGCTCATTGGCGAGGTTGGCGCATGACCGCGCGCCTTGTTGGGCCGCAATATTCGGAACGCGGGACATGCCGAAAGGCCGGAAAATGTGGGCCAGGATTTGAAGGATCGCAAGCGTTTCTTGGCACAAAAAGTTCGTAATCTTTTCGAACTTGGGATTTTTTCACAGTGCTGTTGAGATTAGTGGGCTTTTATTGATAAAGTAAAAAGGAAAGAATCACTGAGGATAACTGATGGGTATGGCTTTTTTAGAAAAGATTTGGGATTTGGGCGCGAGTATTCTTCCCTTTTTGGTCGTTTTGTTGATTATTGTGTTCGTACATGAGATGGGACATTTTTTAATTGCTCGTCATTACGGCGTACAGGTAACGACATTTTCAGTGGGCTATGGGAGTGAGCTCTGCGGATGGACGGACAAAAAAGGCACACGCTGGCGCATCAGTTCGCTGCCCATCGGCGGGTATGTCATGATGCTCGGGGACGCAGACGCAACGAGCGTAAGGGCAGATTTGGATAAAGTAAAAGACGATGATCGGAGTAAAACTGTACATTCGAAAACGCCTTGGCAGCGAATTATGATTTCGTTTGGGGGGCCGTTATTTAACCTTTTGTTTACAATTATTGTGATCGCAAGTATTGGAATATGGAAGGGGATCCCTGATGTGGTTCCAGTTATCCAAAGTGTGTCGGATAATTCTGTCGCATCAAAATGTGGACTTCAGGCAAACGATTTAATCACCGGCTTAGGCGACAAAACTGTCACAAAGTTATCTGAAATGAGCCAATACCTGAAACTGTATAACGGGATGGATACGGAAATTCACTACCGGCGCGAGGGGAAGGACTGTGTGGCGCCCATTTCGCTATATGAGTTAGATTCGGCGGGGAACAAGACTCCTGTGTCTGTACTTGGGGTAGCGTTGTCAGGAGAGATGATTTATGAGCACGTATCGCCAGGGAAGGCGCTCTTGTCGGCACTTCAGTACTGTTATTTTTCCGCAAAGTCTACGACTCGTGGGCTGACGAAGATGATCACAAGGGAAAATAATGGCGCACAACTTGGTGGCATATTTTCTATCGGCGAGGGGGTGAATAAATCTTTGTCAATGGGAATCGTTCCATTTTTTACGTTCATGGCGATGTTGTCCTTCAGTTTGGCATTTTTTAATTTGTTGCCGATTCCAGTACTTGATGGCGGAAGCATATTTTTGAATACGATAGAATTAATTATTAGGCGGCCGATATCTGCAATGTTTACGAACGTCGTATACTTTATAGGCATGGGGGTCGTTGGCTTGATGATGATTGTGGCTCTGTGGAATGATGTCGTGCGCATGGGGTTTGTTGGAAAGGTCGTGTCATTTGTGCAGACGTTGTTCGGCGGAAAATAATTGCATCAATGAGTGTAGGGGGCTCTTGCGTCAATAGGGGGCCACACAGACTTTAGCAAAGTTCGGGCCCACGACTCAATGTGTACAGGGGGCTCTTGCGTCAAAGGGAAGGCCACTTACTTAACCAAAGTGTCCGGCCTTCCCACCTCCTTCGCCAGAGGGTTCGGGTACGCCTACTTCACCAAATACGAAATCAGCGCATTAAGCCGCCTGCGCCCCTCAATCGTTGTTGCCAGCACGTCCCCGTTTTTTACCAAATATTTTTCATGAAGCAAGCGTTCGTACGCCTTTTGGTCTACAACGCTACTGAAAGGCAGCGGCAACCTCGTTACATCCATCCCTTCAGTCATCCTCAAGCCAACAAGAATCGTCTCCCTACACTGTTCCTCCAGCGATAGGGCCGTTACTTCTTCTAAAATGTGTTGATTGTCAATAATTGAATTTAGCCATTTTTGAGGATTAGACTCTTGAACCATCGCATATTTTTGGCGATTAATTGTGAGGCGGCTGTGAGCCCCTGGGCCAATTCCTATGTAATCAATGTACTTCCAATAAGAAATACTATGGCGGCACTCAAGCCCTGAATGGGCGTGGTTGGCGACCTCATACGAGGGCAGCCCCGCCTTATCCGTAGCTTCCTGAAGGTAGTCAAACATATCCGTACAAGTGTTCTCGTCCGGCATTAGTATTTCACCTCGAGAATACATTGAACCAAATACAGAGTCAGGTTCAATAATCAACTGATAAATTGATATATGTGGACAGTCTAACGCGAAGATATCAACTAGTTCTTTTTTCAAATCTTCTATACTCTGAGTTGGCCACGCGTACATCAGGTCAATCGAGTGATTCTTAAAATACTTCGAACATGTTTTTACAACAGATAGTGCGTCCTGGACGGTGTGCGTGCGTCCTAATACAGCCAAGCCTTCGTTTGTAAGGGATTGTACTCCAATTGAAACGCGGTTGATTCCTGCGGTGCTAAAACTAGCAATCACTTTTTCAGTTACGTACCCAGGATTCATTTCTATGGAAATCTCACAATTGCTGTCGAGGGTCCATAATTTCTGGATCTCGTCCAATATATCGCCAACAAACACAGCTGGAAGCAGGGATGGCGTTCCCCCCCCGAAATATATAGAGGTAAGGACGCGTCCACTTGCCTGCTGGGCGGCTCGATTAAGGCACATGAGGTATGCGCGCTTCCACTTGTCTACGTCTATAAGGTCCCGGATTGGGTAGCTATTGTACGCGCAATAGGGACATTTTTGTAGGCAAAAGGGCCAATGAATGTATATGGATGTGGAATTTTCAGAAAATGTGTGCATTTCGGAGGCGCGGGGTTTACTGGGCTTACGTTGATGCTATTTGACTACATTCTTGCAATATAGTCAAAAATCTGAGGACTTAATTGCATATTGAATTTTTTTTGCGAAAAAATAAAAAAGATGGCGTTGTTAAATAAAAATTAACTATTTTATGTGAGTATAAGAATTGAAGGAAGTAATTTGGAGAGTTAATATGAATATATCAAAATTATTAAAGAGCAGTTTATTGTTGGTTGCATTTTGCGCTGGTGGAAATTATTCCGGATACGCTGATCTGGGGGATCCGGTGCCAGAGGAGCCAGTAGATGTGCCTGAGCTTGCATCGCTCTCAGCCTTGGAGCTAACAAATTTGCTTGGTGCAAATTTTCAAGCTCGAATAAACCAAGACCAGGCCGACATAAATAGGGCTGCCGTTGGTGGAACCTTTTTGCCTGATTTTTTTGAGCCATTTTTTCATGTAGAGAGAGCAATCGACGCATACAATGAAATCGTGGCCTCGTTCAATGCAGTGTATCCTGGTACAACAGAAGTATACAAAGGCACTGCTAGTACTTCAGTGTTTGAAGCAGTTGAGAAAGACGGAGAGTTTTTCACTTTTGTTGGTAATTTAAGACAATACATGAGTAGGACGTTGGTCGATAAGGGTGAAAGGGGGGGTCTCCTTAAGGCAATATACGAGGCAACTCTTAAACCAGAGGATCCTCTTGAAGCCGATGTCGTAGGAGCTTTTGAGGGAACGATAGCCTCTACATTGGGTGAGAGCAAAGGTCTGGATGTAGCAGATATGACTTATCCTACCTCATGGGATCAGGAAGATAACTTTAAAACTAGATTTGGTGAGGTAGTGCATTTAGCTGATGGCGTTTTAGCTTTGGGTAATAACACCCTTGCAACAGCGGCGGCAGCCTTGAACGCTTTGTTTAC
>JAISRQ010000036.1 GCA_031273545.1 Holosporales bacterium | reverse complement strand
GAGATAGATTTCGTAACGTCTTTGCATAAATCAACTAAGCGCGATTACATTGGGCGCGTCAACGAGGCTGACAAGGCCGAGTGCGCGGCAGTCGCCAAGCAATTCGATCGCGACTATTGGGACGGTGACCGCAAATACGGCTACGGCGGATACCGCTACGACGGTCGTTGGCGCGTCACAGCGGAGCGCATGGCTGAACATTATAACCTCAAGCCCGGTGACAGGATATTGGATGTCGGTTGCGGCAAGGGTTTTTTGCTCTACGAGTTCACACAGGTTGTTCCAGGAATAGAGATCGCCGGAATCGATATTTCAGATTACGCCATAGAAAACGCCAAGCCGGAAGTGAGTCCTTTTTTGAAGCAGGGTTTGGCGCAGGAGCTTCCATATAATGATAAATCCTTCGATCTTGTGTATTCGCTGGCGACCCTGCACAATCTATACGCCTATGACCTGAAGTCGGCGGTGCGGCATATCGAGCGGGTATCGCGCGGCAAAAGCTATATCATGGTGGAGTCTTATCGCAACGAGCGCGAAAAGGTAAATTTGTTGTACTGGCAACTGACCTGCGAGGGTTTTTACACTCCGCAGGAATGGGAATGGCTGTTTAAGGAATGGGGATATACCGGCGATTGGGGATTTATTTTTTTTGAATGACGGCATTTATTTTCAACGAGGCGTATGTTGCTTGGATGCGCGGATCAATTTATCAGGAGGCGTAGTTTTAAATCGTGAGTAAAGAAAAAATAAAAAAACAGCCGTTATGGAACGCCACACGAGAGAAAGTAATGAAGGACGAATTCGGCGAATCCATCCCGCTGGTGCCGTATTTTTATTTTAATGCAAAGAATAACGGCATGAAACATCTGCTTTTTGCTTTTGCACGATATAAATTTGCATGAACGACGAAGTTCTTCACACGGGCTTTGCTCCGATGTGACATTATATTTTCGCTTTGGCTTGCGGAAAGAAGATAGGCCATCGATTAGAAAATGCAGATGAAATTTTTGGTCTCTTTCTTTCGCTGGAGGGGTTTTTGTGAATAACAAAGTATTGCTTGTCAATCCAAATACGGCATGGTGTTTCAAAAGGCCGAATATGATTTTTTCGCAAGGTATGGCAATATTAACTGCCATACTAAAACCGATTTGTAATTTTTTTATTGTAGATGCAAATGGCAAAAACATGTTAGAGGATGAGTTCAAGAAGGCTCTGTTGGAGATAGCTCCTGATGTCGTTCTAATTACATCTTTTGCAGTTGAATACCAAATGCAAGCGCATCTGTGCGCTAAACTCGTAAAAGATGAATTCCCTAACTGTATAGTGGTTATGGGAGGTATATATCCTACCTCGTGCGAACGCGAGGCGCTCGATGACGCGAATGTGGACTATGTCTTTTGCGGACACGCGGAAGGGCGAGTGGGATCGTTTATAGGGGCTTTGTTGAAGGGAGATATTTCGGGAATTCAAAATATGGAGGGTATCGGATATAAGGACCGAGATGGCCGCATATGGGTTAATCCAAGGGAAACTTATTTATCTGACGCTGCAAAACTTGTCGATCCTGATTATTCACTGATGGATCTGACGCCATATGTGGAAAGGCGCTCTACGGTTGACAGCTATTTTACATCGCACAATGAAATAGCCGCTCCGATAATGACATCTTACGGTTGCCCGTTTAACTGTAATTTTTGTTCTGTCAGAGTGCTTTCCGGCGGGAAAATTGTTTTTCGATCTCTAGAGAGCGTCATTGAAGAAGTCGAATATTTTATTGAAAATTATAAAGTCAACAGCCTGATAATTCTCGACGATAATATTCTCTTCAACCGCGAAAGATTTAAAACTTTTTTTACAACTTTAGAAAATAGAGGGCATTATCTGACTTGGCGGTTAGTTAACGCATCGGTTCCATATATGGATGACGATATCATTGAATTTGCGAAAGATCACGGTTGTTTCCAGGTGACATTGCCCGTCGAGTCTGGGAACGAAAGGGTATTGCGTGAAATTATACACAAGCCTTACAGTGACCTAAATAAGGTTTTGCGTATAGTGCAGAAATGCAAGGATGTCGAATTAGAAATAGCTGGTACGTTTATAATTGGATTTCCCGGGGAAACTTGGCAGGAGATAAGGAACACCGTCACATTTGCCGAGAAATGCGATTTTGATATTGTAACGTTCCACATTGCAACGGTGCTTCCCAAAACAGAGCTTTACGAGACGGCAATGCGGCAAAATTTATTGCCTCGTGATTTTTCTTTCAGAAAAGCTGATTATGCAGGGTTTGGAGAAGCTATGTTAGAGACAGATCAATTTTCTTCGATGGAGCTAAAAATTCTGCGCGCGTTTGAATGGGATCGGATTAATTTTTCTACTCCCGAAAAAACACAAAAAATCGCAAAAGCTTTGGGAGTCACCATTGAAGAATTAGATCAACACAGGCAAAAAACACGGCAAAGCTTGGGTTTGTATCATACTAAACGTGGCTAACGTTAAAAAGAAGGTGTCGTAGTGCCGTTTGAAAAAATCAAAGATGAAGTATATGCTGCCACTGGATTACATCCTGTGATGACGAAAAAAGACATTGAATATATACAGGACAAGGCAGAAGCAAGCCTTTTAAAAAAATGCCGCATTTTAATGCATGGCTTTCCCCCTGACTCAATATTACATGTCATGCTGGTGGTGTTAAAAAACTCATCCTATACACCCCCTCATATGCATAAGGAGCCAGAGTATAATTACATTTTAGAGGGAAGATTGGGGGTTTTTCATTTTAATCAAGTTGGTGACCTAAAGGATTCTATCGTATTGGGGCCTAAAGAATCGGAATTCCCATGTCTGATACGTCTGGATCCTGGTTATTTTCACTTGGAAATATCTCTTACTCCATCAGTTACTTTTTTGGAAATGCAAGTTGGGCCGCATACCCAAACCCAATTTGCGACATGGGCTCCTCCCGCGCCTATCTCAGCGGAAAATAGATTAATTGTCGGTCAATATCTTAATGAGCTTTGCCAGAGGGCCGGATTTTCATTTGAAGGTTTTAAAAATGACGACATCTAGTAATGAAAGATGTGGCGTGGCAAAAGGCAAACAACAGATTTTTCCTATTAAACTGGCCGTTTTGGGGGCTGATGGTTTTGTAGGAAGAAATTTTTATGAACATTGCTTG